>NZ_JBHSCH010000116.1:0-6774 GCF_042651065.1 Teichococcus aestuarii | reverse complement strand
CGCAAGCCGCCGGTCTTCATGAAGGGCGGCGACACGATGGAGATCGAGATCGAGGGCATCGGCACCCTCGTCAACACCGTCGAGGACGAGGCCTGAGCGGCCGGCCGCCGCGCCATCGGGCGCGGCGGCCACGGCCTCATTGCACGGTGATGTTGCGGCTCCGGATCACCGCGCGCCACTTGGCGTTCTCCGCCGTGTGGTAGGCCGGCCATTCGGCGGGTGTCTGGGTCTCGGGCGTCACCGCCAGGGCGGCGAGCCGCTCGCGCGTCTCGGGCGCCGTCATCGCGTCGCGGGTCAGCGCATGCATGCGGGTGACGATCTCGGCCGGGGTGCCGGCCGGCGCCAGCAGGGCGATGTGCTCCTCCGCCTCGTATTCGGGGAAGCCCTGCTCACGGAAGGTCGGGATCTCCGGCGCCACGGCGCTGCGCTCGCGCGAGGAGATGGCGAGCGGCCGCAGCTCCCCCGCCTGGATCAGCGGCAGCAGGCCCGAGGCGGCCTGGATGACCATGGAGACCTCCCCCTGCATCGTGCCCTGCACCGCCTGCGCGCCGGAGCGGTAGCCGACATCGCCGAGCCGCAGCCCGGCGGCCTGCAGGAACAGCTCGGTCGCCAGGTGGGTGGAGCTGCCGGTGCCGGAATTGGCGAAGGTCATGGTGTGGCCGGGCTGCTTCGCCAGGGCGACGAACTCGGCCAGGCTGCGGGCGGGCGAGGCCTTCGGCACCACCAGGATCATCGGCTGCGCGGCGATGAGGCCGACACCGGTGAAGGCCTGCGCGTTGTCATAGGGCAGGTTGTAGAGGTGCGGCGCCATGGCATAGGTGCTGACGGTGCCGACCAGCAGCGTGTGGCCGTCCGGCCGCGCCCGCGCGACGGAGGCGAAGCCGATCGTGCCGTTCGCCCCCGCGCGGTTGTCGATGACGAAGCTCTTGCCGGTGTCCTGCGAGAGGCGTGCCGCCAGGATGCGGGCCACCGTGTCGGTGGAGCCGCCGGCGGCCCAGGGCACCACCATCGTCACCGTGTGGGCGGGGAAGCCGGCGGCGCCCGGGGCGGCGCCTTGGGCGGCGCCTGTGCGCGGGGTGGCGAGGGAGAGGGCGGGCAGGGCCAGGGCGGCCCTGCCGAGATCGCGGCGGGTGAACATCGGGCGTTTCCTCATGGCCCGCATCCTCCGGGCCTTGCGGAATTGTCACGACCGAGGCGGCGGAGACAAGAGGCTTCCGCACCGGCGGGCACCGTGCCCGCCGGCCTTTCCAGGGTCCCGCGCCTCAGGCGCGGATCGCCACCAGGAACTCGCTGGAGCGGGTGCGGAGCTGCCCGGCCTGGCTGGCCAGCTCCTCCGTGGCGCCCAGCATCCCCGTCGCCGCCTGGCGCGTCTCCTGCGCCACCTGCCGCACGCTGGCGATGCGCTGCGTCACCGTGCCGGTGGCCTCGGCCACCTGCGCGGCGCTGCGGGCGATCTCCTGCGTCGCCGCCCCCTGCTCCTCGACGGCGGCGGCGATGGCGGTGGAGATCTCGTTGGTCCGCTCCACCGTGTTGCCGATGCCGCGGATGGCCTCCACCGCGCGCGTCGTCACCGCCTGGATCTCGGCGATCTGGCTGCCGATCTCCTCCGTCGCGCGGGCGGTCTGCCCGGCCAGGTTCTTCACTTCGGAGGCCACCACGGCGAAGCCCTTGCCCGCCTCGCCGGCGCGGGCCGCCTCGATCGTGGCGTTCAGGGCCAGCAGGTTGGTCTGCCCGGCGATGTTGCCGATCAGCTTCACCACATCGCCGATGCGGGCCGCGCTCTCGGCCAGGCTGCGCATGGTCTCGTCGGTCGCGCGCGCCTCGGCCACCGCCTGGCGCGTCACCGAGGCGGCCTCGGAGACGCGGCGGGTGATCTCGACGATGGAGGCCGCCATCTCCTCGGAGGCGGCGGCCACCGCCTGCACATCGGCATTGGCGCGGCCGGCGGCGTCGGCCACCAGCCCGGCCTGCTGGTCGGACTGCTCGGCGCTGGCGGAGAGATGGCGGGCGGCCGTCTCCATGTCGCCGCTGCGGGCCACCACGGTCTCGACCACGCCGCCCACCTCGCCCTCGAAGGTGTTGGCGAGGCGCGCCTGCTCCGTGACCACTGTCCAGACCATCATCGGGCCGACATAGCCGCCGGCATTGTCGCGGATGGCGGAGACGTTGAGGTCCATCACCTCCGCGCCCACGCGGATGCGGGTGCGGTAGGGCAGGCGCGAGCCATCGGCCAGGATCTCCTGGATGGCGCCGGGCTGGCGGTGGAAGATGTCGATGCTGCGGCCCACCACCTCCTCCACCGGGCAGGGCAGGATCTGCGGGATGCGCTCGGTCAGGATCTCGCGCATGCGGGCGTTGAGGTAGGTGATGCGGAAGCCGTCCTCCGGGTCCGCCATCACCACGCCCGTCGGCATCTGCTCCAGCATCTGGCGCTGCGCGAAGGCCTCGGCCACCGTGCCGCGCAGCGCCTCGACGGCGCCGGCGATGGCGCCGATCTCGTCACGGCGGTCGCGGTCGGTCACCTCCACCTTGGCGTCGCCGCCGGCGATGCGGGCGAGGATGCCGGAGAGGCGGCGGAGCGGGGCGGAGATGGCGCGGGTGGTGCCCCAGCCGGCCAGCACCGCCACCAGCCCGACCAGCACGCCGGCGATCAGCGTGTTCTGCCGCACCGTCTCCATCGCCGCCTCGGCGGCGGCGATGGAGGATTGCGCGCGCAGCGCCAGCCGGTCCTTGACGCCGTCCAGCGCCTCCTCCAGCTGCGCCATCGCCGGCCGCACCTGCTGCTCGCGCAGCGTGCGGATGGCGTCGAGCGCGTTCACGGATTCATCCGACGCGCTGGCCAGGGTGGTGCTGGCGCGGCCCAGCACCTCGACGCTCTGGCGCAGGGAATCGTTGAACGGCCCGGACTGGAAGCCGCGCAGGTGCACGCGCTGCTGCGCGATGGCGCGGCGCAGCCGGCGGGACTGGTCCTCATCCTCCGTGCTCAGGAAGCGCTGGATGCTGGCACGCATCTCGCCCACGGCGGCGTGGTAGGACATCAGCCGCTGGCGCATCTCGTCCACCCGGCCCGGTTCGGTCAGGTCGAACTGCAGGCTGGCCTGCACCGCCTCGAAGCGCTGGTCGTACTCGCCCATCGCGGGGAACAGCACCTCGTCGCGCCGCTGCAGCAGCATGCGGCGCTGCTGGATCACCGCCTCCAGGGCCTTGGCATAGGCATCGATACGCGGCAGCACGGCCTCGGCCTGGGCGCGGTCTTCGCCGGAGAGCATCGCCAGGCTCTCCTGCACCCGGCCGCGCAGCCCCTCGAGGGCAGCCTGGTTGCTGGCCCAGGCGGTGTCGAGCGCGGCGGCCGACTGCGCGTTCTCCGCCGTGCTGTTGGCGAGCGCCGCGCGCGCCGCCTCGGCGAGGGCGCTGCGCAGGGTGGTGTCCGCCGTGGAGGCCGTGTGCAGGTCGCTCACCCGCTCGTCGATCTCCGACAGGCCGAGATTGGTGCGCACCACCAGCACCGTCAGCAGGATCAGGGTGAGCGTGACCGAGAGGCCCAGCTTCATCCCCACAGACAAATTCTTCAGAAGGCGCATCGGGGCAGGGTCCTGGAGCAAGAAGACTGCCTATCTTCTCCTCAGGTCTTAACAGCCTGTTTCCCTGCCGGCCGGATGGTCGTCCGGCCGATCCGGCAAGCCCCCTTGCGGGGAGAGATTTTGTAAACCCTTCACCGCACCGCGGCGAAGGCGGCACGCAGGCCGAGCCCGCCGGCCAGCGCCTCCACATCGGCCGCCGCGGCGCTGCCGGGGTGGCGTGTCAGCAGCGGGGTCTGCCGGCGGATGGCATCGCGCACCTTCTCGTCGCGCCGCACCACGCCGGCCAGCGGCACCTGCCGGCGCAGGAAGGTGACGCAGGCGCGCTGCAGGGTGGCGGCGGTGCGACGGCCGCGCGCCGCGTCCATCGCCTGGTTCACCACGATGCGCGCCTCGGCGCCGGGCCGGTCCTGGCCGTGCAGCTTCAGCACGGCATAGGCGTCGGTCAGGCTGGTTGGCTCGTCGGTGGCCACCACCAGCAGCAGGTCCGCGCTGGCGGCGAGGCGGCGCGTCGGCGGCGCAAGCCCCGCGCCGAGGTCGAGCAGCACCACGTCCCAGAAGGTGGCGCCGTCGCGCAGCAGGGCGGCGACACGCTCCACCGTCGCAGCCTCCATCGCCGCCAGCGCGCCGCTGCCGGAGCGGCCGGCCAGCACGTCGAAGCCGCCCGCCGGGTGGCGCAGCACCGCCTGGCGCAGGCTGAGCCGGCCGGTCAGCAGCCCGTGCAGGTCCCGCTCCGGCTGCAGGCCAAGCTGCACATCGACATTGGCGAGGCCGAGATCGGCGTCCACCAGCAGCACCTGCAGGCCGCGCCGGGCCAGCGCCTGGGCCAGGGTGATGGAAAGCCAGGTCTTGCCCACGCCGCCCTTGCCGGAGGCGACGGCGACGATGCGGCCCGGCGGCAGCAAGGGCTCCGGCAACAGCGGCTCGGGCAGCAGCGGTTCGGGCAGCGGCGGCTCCGGGGAGAAGGCCGCGCGGGGTTCGATCATCATGCGAAGTCTCCGGCCGGAAGCGTGGCAGGGGCACGGAACAGGGCGTTGCGCGCCGCCGTCGCGGCGGGCTGATGGGCGGCCGTAGAGCCGGGTGGGCCGGCATGGGTGCGGCGGCGCAGGCGCTCCGCCATCCAGGCGGGCGAGAGCGGCAGCAGGCCGTCGGCCAGGCGGTTGCCGGCGCCGGCCTCGGCGATGACCAGGCTGGCGGCGGCGGCGGCGGAGAGCAGCCCCCCCATCCGCCGCGTGGCGTCCAGCCGCGTCGGGATCATGTGGGTGGCGCCGAGGGCGCGGAAGGCACGGGCCAGGTCGGCCGCCTCGGCGCTGTCCAGCCCGGCGGGCAGCACCAGCGCGACATGGGCGCGGGTGGCCTGGATCAGCGCCAGCAGGGCGCGCGCCTGCTCGGGGTCGAACGGGTCCGTGCCGGGGGTGTCGATCAGCACGCCGCCGGGCGGACGCAGCGCCACGGCCTGCTGCGCGGCGGCCGGGCTGGCGGCGAGGCTGCGGAGAGCGCGCAGCAGGCCGGCGGCGCCGACGAGGTGCGCCGCCGCGGCGAGGCGCTGCTGGTCGGTGTCGACGATCAACGGCGGCGTGGCGCCGGAGAGCACCTGGCGCGCCGCCAGCTTCACCGTGGTCAGCGTCTTGCCGGCGCCGGGGGGGCCGGCCAGCAGCAGCGGGCGCTCCTCCGGCGGCGGCAGCCGGCCGAAGCGCAGCGTGGCGGCCAGCATGGCCTCCAGCGGGCCGGACAGCAGCCGGTCGCGCAGCGCCCCGGGCACGCCATGGAAGGCCAGCGCGGCCGCGGCCTCCTCCGCCGCCCCGCCCCGCAGGGGGGGGCCGGCCGTGGAAAGGGCGGGCAGCGGCAGGGCGAAGCTTTCCGGGAGCGGCGCCTGCGCGGGGGAAAAGGCGGGCATCAGCGGCTCCTCCAGGAATTCCTTGGGCAGCGGTTCCTCGGGCGGCCTGTCGGGCGGCTCCGGCTCCACCCCGCCGGTGACCTCATAGCCCTCGCCGACGCGGCGGGAAGCGAGCAGCACCGCCTCCGGCCCCAGCTCGGCGGCGAGCAGGCGCATGGCATCGGCCATGCTGCGGGCGCGGACGACGCGGATGCGCATGCCGCCGCGCCTCAGACGCTGCCGAGCACGCGGATGCGCGCGCGGGGGTGGATCTCGGCCTGGGCCAGCACCGGCGTGGCGGGGCGGAAGCGCTCCACCACCGCGCGCAGATGCGGCCGCAGCGCGCCGGAACAGACCAGCGCCGGCATCTCGCCGCCCGCCGCCGCCTGGTCCAGCGCCTGGCGCAGCCGCTGGATGAAGTCGGAGAGCTGCGCGGGCGGCATGGCGAGCTGGCGGTCCTCGGCGGGGCCGATCAGCGCCTCGGCGAAGGCGGCCTCCCAGGAGGCGCCGAGGGTGAGCAGCGGCACGTCGCCGCGCGGGCCGCGCAGCGCGTCGGTGATCTGCCGCGCCAGCCGGGCGCGGACGATGGCGGTGATGCCGGGGATGCTCCGCCCGCCGCCCGAGGTGGCCTCCTGGATGCCCTCCAGGATGGTCGGCAGGTCGCGGATCGAGACGCGCTCGGCGAGCAGGGATTGCAGCACGCGCTGCACGGTGCCGATGCTGGCCTGGGCCGGGATCAGGTCGCCCACCAGCCGGCGCTGCTCCTCGGGCAGGCCGTCCAGCAGGCGGCGGGTCTCGGAATGGGAGAGCAGCTCGGCCATGTTCTCGCGCACCACCTCGGTCAGGTGGGTGGCCAGCACGCCGGCGGCGTCCACCACCGTGGCGCCGCGCGCCAGGGCGAGGTCTCGCCGGCTCTCCTCGATCCACAGCGCCGGCAGGCCGAAGGCCGGCTCCGCGCAGCGCTCGCCCGGCAGGTCGCGCAGCGCCTCGCCCGGGTCGATCGCCAGCACCAGGGGCGGGCGCAGCTCGCCGCGCGCCGCCTCCACATCCTTCACGCGCATCACGTAGGTGTTGGCGCCGAGCTGCATGTTGTCCTGCACCCGCACGCTCGGCAGCACGAAGCCCATCTCCTGCGCGATGCTGCGGCGGAGCGCCCGGATCTGCTCTGTCAGCCGCGGCGCGTCGCCCGAGGCGAGGGACAGCAGGCCGTAGCCGATCTCGAGCTTCAGGGCATCGAGCCGCAGCGCCTCGGCCACGGGCGCGTCGGCGGCGGCGGCGCCATCGGGCGTGGCGGCCTCGGGCGGCGGCGCGGCGGCGGCG
>NZ_JBHSCH010000115.1:0-6839 GCF_042651065.1 Teichococcus aestuarii | reverse complement strand
ACCAGTGCCCCACCCCGGTTCCAATGGCTCATCGCCGCCGCCTCTGACCATGCTCCACTAAAATCTTGCCCGGAACAGTTGATGGGGGCTGGTCAGTCCTATTGCTCGATAATGCATGTACCCTCTCCCAGGACCATGCGACTGACCCCCTCATCGTTGAGCAACTCATCTGGGAAGAGAAGCCCTGCGACGCCGATGAGCAGGTACTCCGCGAAGGCCAAGGGGCAGGATCCAAACTCCTGCCAGATGTTTGCTGATCTCGGCCCCCATGCGGTGCACCAGAACCGCACCTCGACGCGCGGCCGCGGTGCGGCCACAGGGACCTCGTGGAACAAACGTCGCGCCCAGCGCACGTATTTCGGCTGCAGTTTGTTGGCTGCGTGGTTGGGCAGTGCGGCGGCGCTGAGATCACCCATGTGGTAGGCGTAGTTGTATCCCCACCGCGCAAAGCGGCCCGCATTGCTGCGGATCGTCATGACATTGGCCGAGACAACTGTGCCGGCGCGGCCATGCCGCCCCGCCTTACCGATATAGAGCGGCACCACGCAGTCCTGCGCGCTGAGGTAATGCATGACATAGAGCAGGCCCTCGGCGTCGCCCGGAGTTGCGGCGAGGAGCGCCTCGACGGTGTCGATCACCATCGCTTCCATGGCGGCAGAGCGCTGCAACATCGGTCGGCCGTCGCGGCCATAGGGGAAGACCGCAGCGGTGCTGTCCGGCATCAAGGCAAAGAGCAGCACGCCGCGCTCTGGGATATGATGCTCTTCGCAGAAGCGGTCCCACAGCGCACGCCGCGCCGTGACGGCCTGACCCATCACGGGCTCTCCCGGCTATCCCTCGGCATCGTCCACTCCGGCACCTGCTGATCCTGGCGCAGCCGAAGCCGCTGTAGGCCAATGGCGGCAAAGACCTGCTCTGGGTCGCAGTACTCTCCGCGCCCCGCGCCCAGCCCCGGCAGGCTTGCCCGCGCCTCATGCCCAAAGCGCACCGGCAGCAGCCGGTCATTGGCCTGGAGATAGGCCGCCTGCCACCAGCCGAGGATCCGCGCCTCCGCGGCGGCCAGGACCGGTGCCGAGGGCAGCCGGTCGCGCTTCAGCCGCTGGTTCACCTCCCGATGCGCCGGCAGCAGGTTCCATAGATCGCCGCAAGGCCAGGCGGACCAGGGGAACAGGTGGTCGATGTCGAGGGTAGCCGACACCAGGGCACGCCCGGTCCAGGCGCAGCGTAGCGGCGCGCCATCCTCCAGCAGGCCGAGCGCCAGGCGGCGGGACAGCGCCACATCGCGCTCCGGCTCCGCCCAGCGCATGGCCGCCGCCGCGGCCCCCGCGTCGAAGACCTGTCCCATACGCCGGGCATAGTCGCCCATCAGCCGCGTCCACTCCGCCACCAGGGCAGGCTCCACCCACGCCGCAAAGCGCTGCAGGGCGCGCCAGAGGTGCAGCGGCACCCGCACGCTGCCGAAGGACCGCAGATAGGCGGCGTCCAGCAGCAGGGCCTCCGGCGCGCTCCCTGTGCGGCTGCGCTGCACCGGCAGGATGGGACCGCCCTGCGGATAGGTCATGTAGAGCGCCGGCATCCGGGCGATGGTTCTGGCGGCCTCGCCAAGCGCGGCATGCATCGCCTTCGCCGCCGCACCGCCGAGGCGGCTGCCGATCCGGAGGTCGGCCTCAGTGGCAGCCCCCGCCAGCAGCGCCCGAAAGCCGGGCCCGGCAAAGCCCAGCCCCTCCGGCCCTGCATTGTTGGGCGCCTGCGGCAGCCGCGCCGCGACCAGGGGCCGGTACAGGCGGAGCCAGTTCAGCGCCAGCAGGCCGAGCGGCAGCACAATCTCCGCCTCGCCCTGGGGCTCGGCCAGGCCGGCGGCGCCGTCGGCGGCGCGCAGCAGCGCGCGCAGCAGGCCGAGCTTGTAGGTGGTGCTCTTGGCGTCGTTGAGGATGACGTGGCGCAGCAGGGGCAGGGCACCGGTGCCGTCATCCGGCAGGCGCAGCGCCACGCCCGTCCAGGACACCTCTGGACGACCCTGCTGGTCTGGCAGGGCCATCTGCCGCACCGGCATCAGGCCGTGGTCACGGGCCAGCGCCTCGACCTCGCCGAGTGACACCGGGTGCATGCCACTGCCCGCCGGCGCAGGACCCTGCCGCAGGGTCAGGACCAGCAGGCCGCCGGGCTTGAGCAGGGTGCAGATCTTGCGAAAGGCACGGGCCCGCTGCAGGGGTGGGACATGCTGCCAGACGGCGCTCAGCAGCACGGCGTCAAAGCTGAGCCCGCTCTGCAGCAGCCCGGCCAGCTCGGGCAGGGCGTCGGCGGTCCAGCGGATCCGGTGATCGGGATGCAGGCGCTGGCCCTGCTGCCGCATGGCGGAGGAGGGCTCGGCGGCCACCACCGCATGGCCGAGCGTGGCGAGCCAGGCGGCGTCGCGGCCGCTGCCGGCGCCGATGTCGAGCACGGCACCGGGCGAGGCGGGCAGGAGGTCACGCCACCAGCCATGCAGCGCCGCCGGCTGCACCGCCTCGTAGCGTGGCACCAGGGCCGCGGCTTGGATGTCGTACCAGGACATCCGCGCAGTATCGCCGGCGGCCTGTGGTCCGGCCAGAGCCGCCCCGTGGCGCTCTGCTACAGCAGCCCCTCGCGCCGGAGGCTCAGGGTGCACCCCTTGCCGACGATCAGATGGTCATGCAGCACCACCGAGAGGATCGCGCCGGCCGCCTTGATCTCTGCGATCATCTTGCGATCCGCCTGGCCTGATGTCAGACGGCCGTCCGGGTGGTGGTGCACCAGGATCAGCGCGGTCGCATGCAGCGCCAGCGCCCGCTTCATCACCGTGCGCGGGTCGATGGGCACGGGGTTCTTCGCATCACCAGCCTGTGCCTCGTCGGCGATCAGGCGGTTCTTGCTGTCGAGGAACAGGATGCGGAACTGCGCGGTCGTCTCGCCCGCCAAAGCGGTGTCCAGATAGGTGGTCAGCCGGTCCCAGCTGTTCAGCACCGGCTGCTCCATCCCCTCTGAACAGGCCAGGCGCAGCGCGGTGGCCTGCACCAGCTTCAGCGCCGCGATGCTGGGCGCGCCCAGGCCCGAAATCTCCGCGAGCTCCTTCTCCGAGGCCGTCAGCACCTTGGCGAAGGAGCCATGGCGGTTGATCAGGGCCTTGGCCAGCGGCTTGGTGTCGCCCTGCTTGAAGGCAAAGAACAGCAGCATCTCCAACAGCTCGTAATCGGCCAGCGCGTCCGGGCCGCGCTCCAGCAGCTTCTGCCGCATTCGCCCGCGGTGCCCGTGCGGGCCGGTGCCCTCCGGGAAGGGCAGGGCGGAACGTGGCCCTGGCGGTAGGTCCGGGCTCCTGCCGATCCAATCCGCCTTGCTGCGCCGCGGCGGGCTCGAGCTTGTCTGGCTTGCACTTCGCTGAATGGCGGCCGTGTTCTCCGCAAAGCCCGAAAAGCGCTGGACCGAAGGGGGAGGGTGGTGCGCCGGCCTCTTGGCCGAACCACCCCAGCGCAGCCTGGCCAGGTCCCGTGCCAAACGCATCAACCACACGGCTCGTGTCTCCCTTCTGGCGACCGCGCCCACCGGGCTGGGTGGTGGCCGGATCAATCTCACCAGCCGGAAGGGATGGCTCAACAGCAAAATCACGGAACCGTGAGCATGGGCGCGGGCAGGGTGGGCCGCTATGGTCCGCCGCATGTCCTTGCTTGTCCGCCTGCTGCTCGGGGTCGTCCTGCTGTCCAGCCAACCCGTCCGGGCCGTGGAGCTGTTGGGACAGGTGGTGGGGATCAGCGATGGCGACACGCTGACCCTGCTGACGCCGGAGCGGCAGCAGGTGCGGGTCCGCCTGCATGGCATCGACGCGCCGGAAAGCCGGCAGCCCTACGGCACACGGGCGCAGCAGGAGCTCTCGACCCTGGCCTTTCGCCAGGCTGTGCGGGTCGTGGTGGAGGATACCGACCGCTATGGCCGCACCGTGGGGCGGGTGTGGGCCGGCACGGTCGACGTCAACGCCGAGCTGATCCGCCGCGGCGCGGCCTGGGTCTACCGCCAGTACAACCGCGATCCGGCGCTGCCACGGCTGGAGGCGGAGGCACGCCAGGCCCGCCGCGGCCTCTGGGCCCTGCCTGCCAGCGAGCAGGTGCCGCCCTGGGAATGGCGCAGCAACGGTGGCAGGGCGTCCGCGACCCCGTCGCGGCCGCCCGCCAGCCCAACGGCGGCCCTGCCCCAGAGCCGCAGCGGGGGCGGCTTCAGCTGCGGCAGCAAGCGCTATTGCACGCAGATGACCAGCTGCGCCGAGGCGCAGTTCCATTTCCGCCAGTGCGGGCTGGCGCGGCTGGATGGCGACCGGGACGGTGTGCCGTGCGAGCGGCTCTGCCGCTGAGCCTGCCGCCATCGCCCGCTGCTCTGGCGGGGCGCCGGGTGGAGTGCCATGCAGGCAGCATGCCCTGTGATGCGACCGACCAACCCAGTCCTGCCGCTCTGGAAGCCATGGCCGCCACCCTGGAAGCCAGCGGCCGCTACCGGGTGCTGCGCCGGGTGGAGCCCTGCGTCACCATCGCGCCGCCGCCGGGCACGCCCACCCGTCTTGGCCTGCTGCTCGACCTCGAGACCACCGGGCTCGACCCTGAGCAGGACGAGATCATCGAGCTGGCCATGCTGCCCTTCACCTACGGGCTGGATGGCACGCTCTACGGCGTCGGCGAGCCCTTCAGCCGGCTGCGCCAGCCCTCCCGGTCGATCCCGCCGGCGGTGACCAGCCTGACCGGCCTGACCGATGACATGGTGGCCGGCCACCGGATCGACCCGGAGGAGGTGGCGCGGTTCATCGCCCCCGCCGCCCTGGTCGTCGCCCACAATGCGCGCTTTGACCGGCGCTTTGCCGAGCGCTTCTGCGAGGCCTTTGCGGCCAAGCCCTGGGCCTGCTCGCTGGCGCAGGTGGACTGGGCGGCAGAGGGGTTCGAGGGCACGCGGCTCGGCTATCTGGCCATGCGCTGCGGGCTGTTCTTTGGCGGCCACCGGGCGCTGCATGACTGCGAGGCGACGCTGGCGATCCTGGCGCGGCCGCTGCCCAACACCGGCGTCACCGGGCTGGCCCGGCTGCTTGAGACCGCCCGCCAGCCCTCCTGGCGGATCTGGGCGGTGGAGGCGCCCTTTGAGGCGAAGGACCGCCTCAAGGCGCGCGGCTACCGCTGGAACGGGGAGGCCACGGCAGGGCAGCCGCGCGCCTGGTACACCGATGTGCCGGAGGCCCTGCAGCAGGCGGAGCTGAGCTTCCTGTGGCAGGAGGTCTATGGCCGGGAGGTCGACCTTCCCCGGCAACGTCTCACCGCCCAGGAGCGCTTCTCCGAGCGGGGGTGAGGATGGTCTGCCCGGGAGGCAGCCTGGCTCTGAGGCAGCGTTGGTGCTCCCACCGCTTACGCCTGGCTTGCGCTTGTCTGAGATGCCCCTGGCCGGCCTCCCATGCCGCACGACAGCCGTGCCACTCATTTGCCCCCACTCCGGCATCCATTCACCGACGGGCGTAGCCGTGTTGTCCGTGAAGAAGGCGGTTCAGCAGGCGGTAAGTTGTGTGGAGGACGGAGGAGGCGAAGGTTGCGGCGAGCAGCGGCGAGCAGAAGGTCGATTTCCAATGACGACCGCAAGCAGATGCACCAACAGTGCTTGAGGAATTTTTCAGACTATCTGAATAATAATTAATCTAAAATTCAGATATGATGAAATATGGCTTTCAGTCAGGACGCTATCCCATCGTAGGAATGGCCCAACTTTCCTCTTTTGTTCTGTTTTGGGGTGTGCAAGATGGATGGGTGTTGGGCAGAGGAGGAATCAGGTGCACACTTTCAGCCGGTCTTCTTTAGAACTTGGCGCCGGCCCCTCTGCGGCTTTGCGCCGCCATTCTGCGCCCGAGCCAGGCTATTCGCCAAATCGTGGCGAAGACTGCCCATATCTCCCAGCAAGATCCAATCCGCGCTGACGCCATAGCGTTTGCAGAACTTATGGATCATGAACCAGTCCGGAGCATTCACGGCATTTATCCAGTTCGACAAGCGCGAACTGCTAATGCCAAGTTCTTCTGCGATCTCCGCCTTGCTTTCTGACACAGCCTCGACGGCTAGTTTGAAACGAAAGGCCAGACCTTCGTAGAACTCGACCTCACGTGGGTCAGGACCAGGGATGTTCATGGCTGCCGACGTTAAGGCACAGCAGGCCTGAAATCCCGACAGCAGACCTGTATCGCCTATTTCAGTTGAACTGATTTCAGATTTTCTGCAATTTAGAGCCATGAAGCGTGATCACCCCTGCCCAAATTCGGTGCTGGACCGCGCCATTGCCATCACAGGCGGTGCAAGCGCGCTGGCGCGCCAGATGGGAGTTGGCCCGAGCGCTGTGAGCAACTGGCGCATCGATGGCATCCCGGCTCGCCGGGCCCGCAAGCTGTCGGACGTCACAGGCATTCCTCTGGAGGAGATCCTGCCTCCTTCTGCCCCTGGCAGATCCCAACGGTCGCAGGGCGTCGCAACATGATCGGTGATTCCGCTGCCCTGATCCGCTTGGCGAACGCAGATCTGCTGAAACGCTTCCAGCATCGTGCGCGTGACTCTTCTGACCGCCGCTGGTGGTGCTGGATGCGGCACCGATTGCGAAACTGAGGGCGCCGCCTGCGCGACAATGCAGCGATCTGCACCAGGCGGCGCATGCCCAGCACGTGGCCGCGACGGTGGACTGTTGCCTGCCCATGTCGTGCGTCCCTGTCGCAGACAGGATCCTCGTATTCATCCGGCGAGGGCCGCGGGTCAAACTGCAGGTTTGCGCTTGACGGGTGGCTTGCGCGCCCATGCCTTGGCCAGGGCTGCGACGGCTTT
>NZ_JBHSCH010000114.1:0-6928 GCF_042651065.1 Teichococcus aestuarii | reverse complement strand
CGCCCGGCCGATGCCCCGGCGCCGGCCCCGGCGGCGGCGGATGCGGCGGACCAGGCGGGCGGCGCCCTCGAGGACCACCCGGCGGATAGCCGGGCGGCGGGCCATAGGGCTGCGCCTGCGCGGCCCCGGCCAGCGGCAGGGCGGCAGCCAGGCCCCCCAGCAACCCACCCAGCAATGTGCGACGGTTCAGCATCCGGTCCTCTCCCTGTCCCGCCGCATCCCGGAGGCTGCGGCGTCCATGTCCCGAGCTTAGGGAGCCGACCATGGCGAAGCTGGGGCGGAAGAAAGACGAAGCGGGGCGCGGTGTTACAAAGAAAGACCGGGGGAGAATGAATTCTCCCCCGCGCCCCCTCTTCTTCTTTCTGTCAGTTCAGGAAGACGCTCAGATATCGGCGTAGCAATGCGTTTCCTCGGCACCGCCGGGGTGGGTCACGGCGCCGAGATGCGCCGGCCCGACAAGCTGCGCATACTTCCACAGCGCGCCGGAATTGTAGTCGGTCCTGCGCGGCTGCCACGCGGCGCGGCGCGCGGCCAGCTCCTCGTCGGAGAGCAGCACGTCGATGCTGCCCTTCTCGGCGTCGATGACGATGCGGTCGCCATTCTTCAGCAGGCCGATCGGGCCGCCGACCGCCGCCTCCGGCCCGACATGGCCGACACAGAAGCCGCGCGTGGCGCCGGAGAAGCGGCCATCGGTGATCAGCGCCACCTTGTCGCCCATGCCCTGGCCATAGATGGCGGCGGTGGTGGAGAGCATCTCCCGCATGCCGGGGCCGCCCTTCGGGCCCTCGTAGCGGATGATGATGACGTCGCCTTCCTTGTAGGCGCGGCTGTCCACGGCCTTGAAGGCGTCCTCCTCGCAGTCGAAGCACAGCGCCGTGCCCTCGAAGCGCTGCACCTTCATGCCCGCCACCTTCACGATGGCGCCGTCCGGCGCGAGGTTGCCCTTCAGCCCGACCACGCCGCCCGTCGGCGTCAGCGCCTTCGAGACGGGGTAGATCACGTCCTGGTCGGTCGGGAACACCACGTCGGCATGGTTCTCGGCCAGCGTCTTGCCGGTCACCGTCATGCAGTCGCCATGCAGAAGCCCGGCATCGAGCAGCGCCTTGATGATGACCGGGATGCCGCCGACCTTGTGCACGTCGAGCGCCACGTACTTCCCGCCCGGCTTCAGGTCGGCGATGTAGGGGGTGCGGCGCATGATGGCCGCCACGTCGTCCAGCGTGAAGCGGATGCCCGCCTCATGGGCGATGGCCGGCAGGTGCAGCCCGGCATTGGTCGAGCCACCCGTGGCGCCCACCACCACCGCCGCGTTCTCCAGCGCCTTCAGCGTGACGATGTCGCGCGGGCGGATGTTCTTGCGCAGCAGTTCCATCACCGCGCGGCCGGAGGCGACGGCCCAGCGGTCGCGGTCCTCATAGGGCGCGGGCGCCCCGGCCGAGCCGGGCAGCGCCAGCCCGATGGCCTCGGAGACGGTGGCCATAGTGTTGGCGGTGAACTGCCCGCCGCAGGCGCCGGCCGAGGGGCAGGCCACGCATTCGAGCGCGTGCAGATCCTCGTCCGACATGTTGCCGGCGGCGTGCTGGCCGACGGCCTCGAACACGTCCACGACGGTGACATCCTTGCCCTTGAACTTCCCGGGCAGGATCGAGCCGCCATACATGAACACGCTCGGCACGTTCAGGCGCAGCATCGCCATCATCATGCCCGGCAGCGACTTGTCGCAGCCCGCCAGCGTCACCATCGCGTCGTAGGAATGGCCGCGCATGGTGAGTTCCACCGTGTCGGCGATGGCGTCGCGGCTGGCCAGCGACGACTTCATCCCCTGGTGGCCCATGGCGATGCCGTCGGTCACCGTGATGGTGGTGAACTCGCGCGGCGTGCCGAAGCCTTCCTTCACGCCCTGCTTCACGCTCTGCGCCTGGCGGTTGAGCGCGATGTTGCAGGGGGCGGCCTCGTTCCAGCAGGTGGCGACGCCCACCAGCGGCTGGGCGATCTCCTCCTCCGTCATGCCCATGGCATAGTAGTAGGAGCGGTGCGGGGCGCGCTCCGGGCCGACGCTCACATGGCGGCTCGGCAGGCGCGACTTATCCCATTTTTGCTCAGCCATGCGGGTGTGACCTTCGTTCCGTTGCGTCCCGCCGCTGTATCGCGCAACAAGCTTCCGCCGGCAAGCCAAGCGCGGGACAGCGCCGGCCATGAAAAAAGCCCGGGAGCGGCTGCCCCCGGGCTTTCCCCGGCCGATGGCGGGCGGCGGGGGCTGGCCCCGGCGCCCCGCCGGGCCTCAGCCTTCCTGCTGCCGGCTGACCATGCCGCTCTTGGCGTCGATGCGCAGCTTGACCTTGTTGCCAGCCTGCTCGGCATTGGCCGTGATGGTGTCGCCGTCGCGCTCGACATCGCTCACATCCGAGTAGCCGCGGTCCTTGAGCATCGCCTCGGCCTGGTCGGTGCTCAGGCGCTTCTCGTCGCGCACCATGCCGGTGCGGGCGTCGACGCGCAGATCCTCGACCGTCTCGCCATAGCGCTTGGCCTCGGAGACGCGGAAGGTGTCGTCGTTGCGCTCCAGCCCCTCGATCTCCGAGTAGCCGCGCGCCTGCAGGGCGGTGCGCACCTGCTGCTCCGACATGGCCTGCATCTGGCTGCCGGCCTGCTGGCCCTGGCTTTGGCCCTGCTGGGTGGACTGGGCCTGCATGCCGCCGGCGGCGCTGCCGGGCTGGCCGGGATTGACGCCCTGGGCGAGCGCCACGCCCTGCGCGCCGAAGAAGAGAACGGTGGCGATCGCAGCAGAATTCAGGAGCTTCGTCATGTCAGTGAGCCTCCATGGCTTGAATGGCCTCGGCCCGTTCCTCCTGGGGAGGCCGGGCGCGGGACTTGTGTCCCGCGGGCCTTGAGCGCCCCGCAGCCTGTGGCGGGGCGTCGCGACCGTGTGCCGCATGGAGGGGAAACATGAAAAGCCGGACATGGTTTCGCCACAATCCGGCTTTTCTCACGAAAACGCGAGCTTTGCCGTAATCCCCGCTGCCGGCCCGGGCATGGGCCGGCATCCGGGTCGGGAGAAGGAACGCCTCAGCCCGCGATGCGCGCCAGCGCCGCCTCCAGCCGTGCCACCTCGGCCTGCGCGCTCGCGAGGCGCTCGCGGTTCTCCTCGACGACCTCCGGCTTGGCGCGGGCGACGAAGTCGGCATTGGCCAGCTTCTGCTCCACCTTGGCGCCCTCGGCCGCCGCCTTGTCCCGCTCCTTGGCGAGCCGCGCCCGCTCCGCGCCGAGGTCGATCACCTCGGCCAGCGGCAGCAGCACCGTGGCCTCCGCCACGACGACCTGCGCGACACCCTTCGGCGCCTCCCCCGCCGCCAGGGCGCGGAACTCCGTGGCGCGCGCCAGGCGGCGGATGGCCTCGATCCAGCGGCCGCCCCGCGCCAGCGTCTCGGCGGAGGCACCTTGCAGCAGCAGCGGCACCAGCACGGAGGGCGGCACGTTCATCTCGGCGCGCACGCCGCGCACGGCGGAGACGAGGCCCACCAGCCAGTCCAGCTCGGCCCGCGCCGCCTCGGCCCCCGGCACCGCCACGGGCTGCGGCCAGGGCGCGCCGATCAGGCTGCATTCCGGGCCATAGCCGAAGCGGTCCCACAGCTCCTCGGTGACATAGGGCATCACCGGGTGCAGCAGGCGCAGGATGGTGCCGAGCACGTGCTGGGCGGCGCCCTTCACCTCGGCCTTCTCAGGCCCCTCCGGCCCGTTCAGGGCGGGCTTGGCGAATTCCAGGAACCAGTCGCAGAAATTGTTCCAGACGAAGCGGTAGCAGGCGCCCGCATAGTCATCCATGCGGTAGGCTTCGAGCGCGGCGGTCGCCTCGGCGATGGCGGCATTGGCGGCGTCGAGGATCCAGCGCGCCAGCGGCGTCTCGACCTTCGAGGGGTCGAAGGACGCATCGGGCGCGATGCCGTTCATCTCGCAGAACCGCGCCGCATTCCACAGCTTGGTCCCGAAGGAGCGGAAATCCTCGACGCGCTTGCGGCCGAGCTTCACGTCGCGGCCCGGCGTCGCCATCGAGGCGATGGTGAAGCGCAGCGCGTCCGCCCCGAAGCTGTCCACCAGCTCCAGCGGGTCGATGACGTTGCCCTTCGACTTCGACATCTTCTGGCCCTTCTCGTCGCGGACGAGGCCATGGATGTAGACGGTGCGGAAGGGCACATCGCCCATGAAGTGGTGGCCCATCATCATCATCCGGGCGACCCAGAAGAAGATGATGTCCCAGCCCGTCACCAGCACGTCACCGGGGTAATACTTGTCGAGTTCCGGTGTCTTGTTGGGCCAGCCCAGCGTGGAGAACGGCCACAGCGCCGAGCTGAACCAGGTGTCCAGCACATCCGGGTCGCGGGTCAGCGTCACGCCGTCGCCGAGCTTCGCGCGGGCCTGGGCCAGCGCCTCCGCCTCGGTGCGGGCCACGAACACGCTGCCATCCGGCGCGTACCAGGCCGGGATCTGGTGCCCCCACCAGAGCTGGCGCGAGATGCACCAGGGCTGGATGTCCCGCATCCAGCTGAAGAAGATGTTCTCGAAGTGCTTGGGCACGAACTCGGTGCGCCCGGTCTCCACCGCCTCGATGGCGGGCTTGGCCAGCGTCGCCGCGTCGCAATACCATTGCAGCGTCAGGCGCGGCTCGATCGGCACGCCCGAACGGTCGCCATGCGGCACGGCGTGGCTGTGCGGCTCGATGGTCTCGACCAGCTCCAGCCGCTCCAGCTCCGCCACGATCGCCTTGCGCGCGGCGAAGCGGTCCTGCCCGGCCAGGCTCCGCACGAAGTCCGGCGCGGCCACGCCCTCCACCGCCACCAGATCGGCCGCGATCTCGTCGAGGAAGACGTTGCCATCTGCGTCCAGCACGGAGGGCATGGCGAGGCCGTGCCGCTTGCCCACCGCGAAGTCGTTGAAGTCGTGCGCGGGGGTGATCTTCACCGCGCCCGAGCCCTTCTCGGGGTCCGAATACTCATCCGCCACGATGGGGATGCGGCGGCCCACCAGCGGCAGGACGGCGAACTTCCCCACGAGGTCGCGGAAGCGCTCGTCCTCCGGATGCACGGCGATGGCGGTGTCGCCCAACAGCGTCTCCGGCCGGGTGGTGGCCACCACGATGAAGCGGCCCGGCGCGCCTTCGACCGGGTAGCGCAGGTGCCAGAGGCTGCCCTTCACCTCCCGGCTCTCCACCTCCAGGTCGGAGATGGCGGTCTGGAACTTGGGGTCCCAGTTCACAAGGCGCCGGTCGCGGTAGATCAGCCCCTGCTCGTGCAGGGTGACGAACACCTCGCGCACCGCTTCGGAGAGGCCCTCATCCATGGTGAAGCGCTCGCGCGGCCAGTCCAGGCTGGCGCCGAGGCGGCGGAGCTGGCGGGTGATGTTGCCGCCCGACTGCGCCTTCCACTCCCACACATGCTCGAGGAACTTCTCGCGCCCGATCTCGCGCCGGTTCACGCCCTGGGTGGCCAGCAGGCGCTCCACCACCATCTGCGTGGCGATGCCGGCATGGTCGGTGCCCGGCTGCCACAGCGCGTCCCGCCCCTGCATGCGGCGCCAGCGGATCAGGATGTCCTGGATCGTGAAGGTCAGCGCGTGGCCGATATGCAGGCTGCCCGTGACGTTGGGCGGCGGGATCATGATAGTGAAGGGGTCCGCCCCGCTGGCGGGGTTGGCGCCGAACTTGCCGGCGGCCTCCCACCCTTCATAGAGGCGCTGTTCGAAACTGGCGGGCGAGAGGGTCTTGTCGAGCATGGGCGCACGCTTGTGCGGGCGCCGGGCCGCCGTCAAGAGGCAGCAGCGGGAGGGCGGAGAAAACCCCCCGCCCTTCCCGCTCAGCCGCCGCGGCCGCCGGACATGACGCGGCCGATCTCGGCCTTCACCAGCCGCTCCACCATCGGCGGCAGGTGCTGCTCCAGCCAGGCCTTGAGCAGGGGGCGCAGCTCCTCGCGCACCACATCCTCGATGCTGGCGCCGCCCTGGCGCGTCACCGGCGCCTGGCGGTCCTCCGTCACGGCGCGGGCGAGCTGACCCAGCGCTGCTGCTGCGGCGGCGGCCGCGACAGGGCCGAGCAGCCCCTCCTCCAGCTCCGCCGCATGCGGCGCGGAAGCGCGCCCGGCGGCAGGCTCCGGCACCAGCGGCACGGGCCCGGCCGCCTGCGGCTTCGCTTCGACTGCCTGCGGCTTCGCTTCGGCCGCCTGCGGCTGGGGTTTTGCTCCGGCCGCCTGCGGCCCGGCTTCCGGCTCCGGCCGGGGCGCGGGCGGCCTGGGCTCCGCCGGCGGCGGCACGATGGCCACGGGCGGCGGCAGCGCCGCCGGTGCGGGCGTGGAGGGAGAGCCGCCGGGTGCCGGCGGCGCCCCGGCCGGGGAAGCCGGCGCCGGCCCGATATTGGCCAGCCGGCGCAGCGGCAGGGGCGGCCGTGCCGGCGGCTGCGGCGTGGCCGTGCCGGCCGGGGTGCGCGGCGCGGGCACCAGCATCTCCTCGGTCAGGTCCAGCGGCGGCGGGGCGTCGCGCCCCTCATCCTCGTTCAGGATGCTGCGGATGGAGGCCAGGATATCCTCCATGGAGGGCTCCTGGGGGTCGGGGCGATAGGGAGGTTCGGCCATCTCAACGCACTTCCTGTTGCCGGCCGCCGCCCTGGCTGTAATCCCCTGTGCCGAACCAGCGTGAGCGGACGGTGTTGTAGTAGGCCTCCATGTCGTACTGGGCGACGGGGACGGCAAGGTCGCGGGCGGTGAGGCGGCCGACGGCGCCGGCGAGGTTGTAGCTGGCGGTGACGACGCTGGAGAGCGCCTGCACCAGGGTGACGCGGGCGTTGAGCAGCTCCTGCTCGGCGTTCAGCACGTCGAGCGTGGTGCGGCTGCCCACCACCGCCTCGCGCTGCACGCCGTCGAGCGCGATCTCGGCGGCGCGGATCTGC
>NZ_JBHSCH010000113.1:0-7458 GCF_042651065.1 Teichococcus aestuarii | reverse complement strand
CGCCCAGCGTGCCGAGCAGGGCGGTGCCGCGCCGCGCGAGGCCGGCGGCGGCCAGCCCCACCACGAGGTCCGCGCCCGGCCCGGCGGGGGCGGGGGCGCCCGGCTCCCAGGCCTCGAAGCCGAAGACGATGTTGCCGGCATGCGGCGGGATGGCGGCGGCGCAGGCACCGCCCGGCGCGCACGTGGTGGTGGAGCGCCCCGGCCGCCCGCTGGCGGCCAGCACGGCCAGCAGCGGCCGCGTCAGCGGCCCGCCATTGGCGCCCAGCTCCAGCACCCGCAGCGGCCGCCCCGGCGGCCAGCCGGCGACGAAGCGCCCCACCGCCTGGGCCAGCACGGCGGCCAGCCGCTCGAAGCCCAGCGCATCGGGCGGCGGCAGGCTCTCGGGCTGCGATTCGCCGGAGAGCGCCTGCGGCAGGCGCTCGGCCGCCAGGGCCAGCCAGCCCAGCTCATGCGCCAGCGCCGGGCTCTCGGCCAGCACGGCGCGCCAGATGTCGCCGGCTTCCGGCAGGTCCTCCGGCGGCGGCAGCAGCCAGCCCTTGGGGCCCGGCTCGGCCAGCCCGTCCTCGGCCAGGGCGCGCAGCAGCGACAGCGCGTAGGGCGAGAGGCCGGCCGCCGGCAGCAGCCCCGACACCCCGGCGCGGGCGCGCAGCGCCGCCTGGGCGCTGGACACCACATGGCCCTCCAGCAGCAGCGCCGTCTCGCTCAGGTCGTGCTCGGCATCCTCGGCCAGGGCGGCGCGCAGGGCGGCGTCCAGGTCGACCGACGGGGCGGGGCCGGGCGCCGCCTCCAGCGCCTGCGGCTCGATGCGGAACACCGCCTCCGCCACGGTGGGGCGCGGGGCAAGGCGGATGGACTGCATCCAGCCCTCCTCCAGCTGCGCCACCACCTGCCCGTTGCCGTCGCGCAGCCGGGCCGCGTAGTGGCCGGAGCGGCTGCCGCGGTGCAGCAGCGCCAGCTCGGCGCTGACCGGCACGGGCGCGCCGCGCCGCAGCAGCAGCCGGCCGAAGCGCACCGGCACCACGGCGGTGCCCTCCTCCTCCCGCTGGCCGGGGGCGAACAGCGCCACCAGCCCGTGCAGCGCCGCGTCCAGCCGCACCGGGTGCAGCAGCCAGCCGGCCGAGTCGGGCGGCGCCGCCGCGGGCAGGACGAGGCGCACCCCGGCCTGCCGGCCATCGGCGGACAGGGTGGCTTCCGCCGCCGCCTGGAAGGCGGGGCCGTAATCCAGCTGCAGGCGGCGGGCGATGGCGAGGATCTCCCCGCCCTCCAGGCGCGGCCCTTCCAGCGTGGGGGGCGGGGCGGCGTCCAGCGCCGCCGGGGTGGCGGCGGCCGCCTGGCCGCGCGCGTGCAGGGTCCAGCCCTCGCCGGTCAGGCGCGGCCGGCTCTCGATCTGGAACAGGCCGTTCTCCGGTTCCAGCACGAAGCGCAGCTCGCGCGCCGAATCGGCGGAGAGCGGCAGGGCGCGCAGGATCTGCACGTCGCGCAGCTCCAGCACCGGCGCCTCCGGGAAGTGCTGGGCGGCGGCGGCGAGCGCCATCTCCAGCATGGCGGCGGCGGGCAGCACCGGCTCGCCGCCCAGCCGGTGGTCGGCCAGCCAGGGTTCCTGCGCCGTGTCCAGCAGGCGCGACCAGCGCCCCGCCTCGTTGCCCTGGCGGAAGCCGAGCAGCGGGTGCTCGGCCACCGGGTCGGTCAGCCGCACGGTCTCCTGCGTGGCGGCGAACCAGTGGCGCTGCCGCTCGAAGGGCGTGAAGGGCAGGCCGCGCCGCGCCGCCGGGCCCTGCCAGGCGGGGCCGCCGCGCGGGTCGGCGCCCAGTGCCAGGGCGCGGTCGGCCAGCGCCGGGAAGGGGTCGCCCGGCGGGTCGCGGCGGCTGAGGCTGGCCAGCACCGGCGCCTCCGCCTCGGCCGCGCGCAGGCTCTCGCGCAGGTAGGATTGCAGCACCGGGTTGGGGCCGATCTCCAGGAACAGCCGGGCGCCGGCATCCACCGCCGCCTGCACCGCCGCCTGGAAGCGCACCGGGGCGCGCAGGTTCTGCCACCAATACTCGGCATCCAGCGCCGCGCCTGGCAGCTTGGTGCCGGTGACGGAGGAGAGGAAGCCGATCCGCCCCGCGCCCGGGGCCTCCTGGGGGGCGAAGCCTTCCAGCTCGGCCAGCAGCGCCTCGCGCACCGGGTCCATGGCGGCGGAGTGGAAGGCGTAGTCGAGATCGAGCCGCACGGCGGCCAGGCGCTGCGCCTTGGCGGCCGCCACCAGCGCGTCGATCGCCGCCTCCGGCCCGGCCACGGTGATGGCGTCCGGCGCGTTGTAGGCGGCGATCTCGGGGCGCCAGCCGGATTCGTCGGGCGGGCAGGCGGCCAGCAGCGGCGCCGCCGCCTCGGCTCCGGCGCCGATCGCCGCCATGCGGCCCTGGCCGCGCCGGCTGTGCTGGGCGCGGGAGCGCGCCACCACCAGCCGCGCCGCCTGCGCCATGGTGAGGATGCCGGCCGCCTGCGCCGCCGCCACCTCGCCCACCGAATGACCCAGCACGTAGTCCGGCCGGATGCCCTGCGCGGCCAGCGCCGCCAGGATGCCGTGCTGCACCAGGAAGAGCAGCGGCTGCGCGCGGTCGGTGCCCGCGAGGTCGTCGGCGGTGGCGCCCGCCGCCAGCAGCGCGGCGCCGGACCAGCCGGTGAGCGGCGCCAGCACCGCATCCGCCGCCGCGACGGCGGCGCGGAAGGCGGCGTTGTGCGCCATCGCCTCCCGCGCCATGCCGGCGAACTGCGCGCCATTGCCGGAGAAGACGAAGGCGATGTGCCCGCCCGCGCCGCGCTTGGCGACGCCATGCGTCACCCCCTCCGGCCGGGCGCCGGCGAGCCAGCCCTCCAGCCCGGCGCGCAGGGCCGCGGCATCCTCGCCGCGCAGCGCCAGGCGGTGGCCGTGCAGGTCGCGGTGGCGGCCGAGGCCGCGGCGGAGCGGCAGGGTGTCCGTGCCGTCCTCCAGCCGGTCCCGCCAGCGGGTGGCCAGTGTCTTCAGCGCGGCGGCGGAGCGGGCGCTCAGCACCAGCGGCGGCGCCGGCCCGACGTCAGCAGGTTGGGCGGCGTCAGGCTGGCTGGTGGCAGGCTGGGGAGGGGCGGCCCCCAGGAGCACCGAGGCGTTGGTGCCGCCGAAGCCGAAGCTGTTGACGCCGGCCACCGCGCCCGGCGGCAGCGCCTCCAGCGCGGTGGGGACGCGCAGGTTCAGCCCGGCGAAGTCGATGTTCGGGTTGGGCGTGCTGAAATGCAGGTTGGGCGGCACCGCGCCCCGCTCCAGCACCAGCATGGCCTTGAGCAGGCCGGCGATGCCCGAGGCCGGCTCCAGATGGCCGATATTGGTCTTCACCGAGCCGATGGCCAGCGGCGTGGCGCGGCCCTGCGCCAGCGCGGTGCCGATGGCCCAGGTCTCGGCCGGGTCGCCGGCCTGGGTGCCGGTGCCATGCGCCTCGAAATAGGCGATGTCGTCCCGCGCCACGCCGGCCTCGGCCAGCACGCGCTGCAGCAGCGCCGCCTGCGCCTCGCGGTTGGGCAGGGAGAGGCCGATGGTGCGGCCGGCGGCGTTGGTGCCGGCGGCCAGGATGACGCCGCGGATGGCATCGCCCGCCGCCAGCGCCGCCGAGAGCGGCTTCAGCACCACGAGGCCGGCGCCCTCGCCGCGCACATAGCCGTCCGCCGCCGCGTCGAAGGCCTGGCAGCGGCCGCGCGCCGAGAGCATGCCGGCGCGCGAGAAGCCGACGAAGGCGAAGGGCGAGAGCAGCATCTGCACGCCCCCCACCAGCGCCGCCTCCACCCGCCCCGCGCGCAGCGCCGCCACCGCGGCCTCCAGCGCCACCAGCGAGGAGGAGCAGGCGGTGTCCACCGTCTGGCCGGGGCCGCGCAGGTCGAACACGTTGGTCAGGCGGTTGGCCAGGATCGACAGCGTGTTGCCGGTCATGAAGTAGCGGTCGGCGCCGGGGGAATCGCCCAGGCGCAGCTCGGCATAGTCGGTCGAGGAGCCGCCGACCCAGACGCCCACGGCGCGGCCGGCGAGCTGGCTGGCCGGCCAGCCCGCATCCTCCAGCGCCTCGGCCGCCACCTCCAGCAGCAGGCGCTGCTGCGGGTCCATCTCGGCGGCCTCGCGCGGGGAGAGGCCGAAGGCAGGGGCGTCGAAGCCGGAGATGTCGCCCAGATGCGCGGCGGCGAAGCTGTAGGAACGGCCCGGCTCGCCCTTGCGCGGGTGGTGGAAGGCGGCCTGGGTGAAGCGGTCCGGCGGCAGGGTGCCGACGCAGTCGCGCCCGGCGGCCATCATGTCCCAGAAGCCATCCAGATCCTTGGCACCCGGCAGCCGGCAGGCGGCGCCGATGATGGCGACCGGTTCAGCGGCGCGCATGGCGGATGGAGTCGGTCCTTGAGTCATTCCGTATGCTCTGCGGCCGGCAGGAGAGGCCGCGCAAGAGAAGCGTCAGGGAAAAAGCCGAGGATGAAGCCAGCCAGCTTGCCGGGCGCGGACGAAGCCCCGTCCGGCAGGACTGTCATGACATGGCCGCATCCCGCGCGGCAACGCCGCCGGCCATGCCGCGCCAGCTGTTCGCGGCCTCGGCGCGCCCCGGCAGCCGCTTCTGCAGCCCTGTCATCCGCCAGGCGGGGTCGGTGACCTGCCAGAGCAGGTCGTCCACCTGCCCGAAATGCTCGGCCCAGCTCGGGGTCCGCCAGCCTTCCATGCGGCGCAGCTGCGCCTCGCGCGACTGGCTGCCGGGGGTGGCGTAGTCGATCACGGCATTGCGCCAGGCGCTGCCATCCAGCGGGTCGAGGTAGTCCGGCACGGCGCCGCCCACCTCGCGCAGCGCCGGCAGGTCGGAGCAGATGACCGGCAGCCGCACCGCCAGCGCCTCGGCCAGCGGCAGGCCATAGCCCTCGGCGAAGGAGGGGAAGAGCAGGGCGCGCGCGCCCTGCAGCAGCTCGGCCACCATGCGGTCCGGCAGCTGGCCCACCTCCTGCACCAGCCCCTTCAGCACGGTGCAGCGCTCCAGGATGTCGACGACGTTCTCGTTCTCCCAGCCGCGCTTGCCGATGACCAGCAGCCGCGGCGTGGCGGCGCCGTGCCGGCGCGCCAGCTCCCGCCACAGATGCAGCAGCAGCAGGTGGTTCTTGCGCGGCTCGATGGTGCCGAGGGTGATGAAGTAGGGGTCGATCGGCGTGCCGTGCGACGGCGTGGACTGGGTGTCGATGCCGAGCGGCGCCACCACCACGGGCGGCGGCGCGGCGCGCCCGGACAGATAGGGCGACAGCGCCTCGGCGGTGGCGACGGAATTGACGATCACGCCATCCGCCAGGGCGGCGGTGGTGGTGATGCGGCGCAGATGCTTCTCCGCCTGGCCGGGGCGTGCGTATTCCGGATGGGTGACGGGGATCAGGTCGTGGATCAGCGGCACGAAGGCGCAGCCGGCGCGGCGCATCGCCTCGATCGGCCCGCTGCGGTCCAGCGCCTGGTGGGAGACGAGCAGGAAGGCCAGCCGGCGCGTGCCGTTCATCAGCCGCGCCAGGTCGGAGCGGCCGAGGCCGAGCAGCAGCCGCCCCCGCCCCAGCCCGCCGATGCGCGCCGCGGTGCGGAAGGCCGGGCCATTGGCCAGCCCGCTGCTCCAGGCCTCGGTGAGGGCGGCGACGAGATCGGCCACCAGGCGGCGGGGCAGCATGGCGAAGCCGCCCTGCAACTCCTGCCCCACGAAGCTGCAGGAATCCGGCGGCGCCGCCAGCCAGCGCCGCGCATAGGCGAGTTCGACGCGATCAATGCCCGACGGGGTGCGCTTGCGGCCGCAGCTGAGCAGCCGGGAGACATCCAGAATCACGTGCAGGCCGTCGGCGCGCGAGTCAAAGGGCATCGTCGATCCCCAGAAGGGCGGCGGGCTCGGCGCGCCGCCCTAGTTGGTAAGCAGTAATGACTTATGCTGCGACCGCGAAGAAAAGTAACTCACGAAAAAGTGGGTTTCCCCTGATTTTCCGGTTTCGCGTCATGCGAGTAGCGAAAGCTTGGCAGCGTCGGCTTTCGCCTTCCGGTAGCAATAGCGGCGCTTACGGGTTGTGTCGCGTCGAAAATGATCGGGCGATTGATCGTTATTGGTTTATTCGTCAGTCGGCCTCCGGCATTATCACATTGTTGTGCCTTCCTTCCAGTAGAACATCGCGCATCGTCTCAGCGCTTTTGATGCGGATGTCCGCGAAGGCGTGGGGGGTGTGGAAGGCGCTGTGGGGCGTGACGATCAACCGGCCCGTGAGCCAGGGCTCGCGCGCACGGTAGGCTGCTAGCAGGGCCGGAATGGGCGCAACCGGCGGTTCCTGTGGCAGCACGTCCAGTCCGGCGCCGGCGATGTGGCCGTCGCGCAGGCAGGCGGCCAGCCCGTCGAGGTCGAGGATCGGCCCGCGCGCCGTGTTCACCACCACAGCGCCGGGGCGCAGAAGGCGCAGCGCCGCCTCGTCCAGCAGGCCGCGCGTGGTGCGGGTCAGCGGCGCGTGGATCGAGAGCGTGTCGGTCTGCGCCAGCAATTCCTCCAGGCTGCGGGCGCGGGCGATGCCGAGCGCGCGGTCCACGCCGTTCGGCAGGTAGGGGTCGAAGAACACCACGCGGAAGCCGAAGGCCTTCGCCCGCAGCGCCACCGCCGTGCCGATGCGCCCGAGGCCGAGGATGCCGAAGGTCTGCTCCGAGGCGCGCTGGACCAGCGGGCTGTCGAGGTAGCGCCACTCGGCGGGCGGGTCGGCGCGCTGCAGGTCGTGGTGCAGCGCGATGCCGCGCCGCAGCGTCAGCGCCAGGGCCACGGCGTGGTCGGCCACCTCGGTGGTGCCGTAGTCGGGCACGTTGCACACCGTCACGCCGCGCGCGGCGAGCGCCGGGCGGTCCAGCCGGTCGTAGCCCACGCCCATGCGCACCACCACCTTCAGCTTCGGGAAGCGGTGCAACTGGCTGCCCGGCAGCCAGTGGCGGAAGATGAACAGCCCGTCCGCCTCGGCGCAGAGCGCATCCGGCAGCTCCTCCACCCCGCCCGGCCCGCCGCCACGGATGACCCGCACCCCGGGGCCCAGGATCTCCTCCTCCAGCGTGGTGTCGGGGTACAGGCCTTCCGGTTCCAGAACGGTCAGCATGGGTGTGCTCTCCTCCAGGTTGAGTTTGTTGCGCGGAGGATGCGGGGGCCACCTTGGGCGCGCAAGCCACCCCGCCTATCCTGCGCCCGGCAAGGCAGGGAGGCAGGCATGACGGTGGAGCGGAGAATCCTGGTCACGGGTGCGTCGAGCGGCATCGGCGCCGCCACGGCGCGGGCGCTCGCCGGGCCGGGCGTGGCGCTGGCCGTGCACGCCCGCAACAACCGCGCGGGGGCGGAGCGCGTGGCGGCGGAGGCCCGCGCGCGGTTGTTGCGGGCGTGCACGGCCAGCGCCACGCCCGGCCCGGCGAGCGCCCGCGCCGTGGCGGCGCCGATGCCGCTC
>NZ_JBHSCH010000112.1:0-7968 GCF_042651065.1 Teichococcus aestuarii | reverse complement strand
CCACGGCGGCCTGGGCGCGGGCGGGGGCGGCGCGCAGGGCGGCGCCCAGCACCGGCACGGCGAGCGAGGCGCCGAGCAGGCCGCGGCGGGAGAGGTTGAGCGGCCTGTCCTCGGGCAGCGCGTCGCGCAGCGCGAGGGCCTCGACCAGGGCGGGGGGCGTGACGGCGTTCATGGCGCGATGCTCCCCGCTCAGCCCTGCGCGGCCTGCCGCGTGGCGGCGGCGATGGCGTTGTAGGTGCCGCAGCGGCACAGATTGGTCATGGCGGCGGCGATGTCCTCGTCCGAGGGCTGCGGCGTCTGCTTCAGCAGCGCGGTGGCCGCCATCACCTGGCCGGACTGGCAGTAGCCGCATTGCGGCACCTGCTGCGCCACCCAGGCCTCCACCACCTTCCGGCCCACCGGGTCCTCGCCGATCGCCTCGATGGTGGTGACGGGCAGGCCGGCGACGCTCTCCACCGGCGTGACGCAGGAGCGCGTCGGCTGGCCGTCCACCAGCACGGTGCAGGCGCCGCACTGCGCGGCGCCGCAACCATACTTGGTGCCGGTCATGCCGAGCTCGTCGCGGATCACCCAGAGCAGGGGGGTGTCGGCCTCGGACTCCACGCGGCGCGGCGTGCCGTTGATGATCAGTTCCATGGGGACCGTCCTTCGGGGGAAGCGGGGCAGCAGGAAGCGGGGCGGGCGAAGGCTGGCGGCGCCGGCTGGCAGGCCGGGCGGGGCCAGGGGAAAAGCGGTCGCGGCCCTGTCGCGCCCGGCGGCGAGGCCCTACACAGGAGGGCGGGCCGGGCTGGCAGAACCAGACGGTTCGGGTTTAGCCAAGCCCCGGCCAGGATGTCAAACCAAATGGTTCGGTCAGGGCGGAAGCCCGGCAGGAGCGGGGCACCACGGGAGCGGGTCAGGGCAATGTCACCGGCGGACGAGACGACGCGCACGCGCATCCTGGAGGCGGCCCTGCGGGAATTCGCCGATCACGGCATCGCCGGCGCACGCATCAACCGCATCGCCGCGGCGGCGCGCACCAGCAAGGAACGGCTCTACGCCTATTTCCACGACAAGGAGGAGCTGCTGGAGACCATCAAGGCCCAGCAGATGGCCGAGATCGCCCGAGCCGTGCCCATGGACCCCGCCGACCTGCCCGGCTATGTCGGGCGGCTGTTCGACCACTTCCAGCGCCACCCGGACCACCACCGCATCGCCGCCTGGTGCGCCCTGGAGGACACCGGCCAGAGCCTGCCGGAGGATCACCCCCGGCTGGCCGCCTACCGGGCCAAGGTGGAGAAGCTGCGCGGCGCGCAGCAGGCGGGGCTGATCGAAGCGGGCTGGGACCCGGCGGCGCTGCTCAGCCTGCTCATCGCCCTCGCCCGCAGCTGGTGCCACATGCCGAAGGAAGTGCGCCAGCTGGCCGGGGCGGCGGAGCCGCCGCTGGCGCCGCACCCGCTGGCGCTGCCCCCATTGGCGCTCCACCGGGCGGCGGTGGTGGAGGCCGCCCGCCGCCTGCTCCGGCCGCCGGGCTAAGGCCGGCCGCCGCCCTCAGAGCCCGTTCAGCGGCACCTTGAGGAAGCGCCGGCCGGCGCCGTCGGCCGGCGGGAGCTGGCCCGCCTGCATGTTCACCTGGATCGAGGGGATGATCAGCCGGGGCATCGCCAGGGTCGCGTCCCGCGCGGTGCGCAGGGCGACGAACTCCTCCTCCGTCACGCCGTCCCGCACATGGATGTTGTGCGCCCGCTCCTCGGCCACCGTCGTCTCCCAGCGGATCGGGCGCCCGTTGGGGCCGTAGTCGTGGCACATGAACAGCCGCGTCTCCGGCGGCAGGGCCAGCACGCGGCGGATCGAGCGGTAGAGGGCATGGGCGTCGCCGCCGGGGAAATCGGCCCGCGCGGTGCCGCCATCGGGCATGAACAGCGTGTCGCCGACGAAGGCGGCATCGCCGATCACATGCGTCATGCAGGCGGGGGTGTGGCCCGGGGTGCTGAGCGCGGTGCCGCGCAGGGCGCCAATCTCGTAGGTGTCGCCGTCCTGGAACAGGTGGTCGAACTGGCTGCCGTCGCGGCGGAACTCGGTGCCCTCGTTGAACACCTTGCCGAAGGTGTCCTGCACCGCGCGGATGCCCTCGCCGATGCCGATGCGGCCGCCCAGGCGCTGCTGGATGTAGGGCGCCGCCGAGAGGTGATCAGCGTGCACATGCGTCTCGATGAGCCATTCGAGGTGCAGCTTCTCGCGCCGGATGTGCTCGATGACGGCATCGGCCGAGGCGGTGGAGACGCGGCCGGCGGCGTAGTCGAAATCCAGCACGCTGTCGATCACGGCGCAGGACAGCGAGGCCGGGTCACGCACCACGTAGCTGATGGTGTTGCTCTCCTTGTCGAAGAACGGCGTGATCCGTGGCGTGGCGCCGGGGCTCGGCGCTTCGGACGCTGGCGTCATGGGCCCTCTCCTCCTCCGGGCCGGCCCGTCGGTGGCCGGCGGCGGATCATGCCGCCGCCGGCCGGCCGCGCGCAAGCGTGGCAGGGTCGGGTGGGGCGGCGGACCGGCTCAGTCCGCCACCCTGGCGCGGTTGCGCAGCAGCATCGCGGCCAGCAGCGTCAGCACGGCGGCGGCGATGAAGCCCAGCGCGATCGGCCGCTCCAGCAGCGCCGTCAGGTCGCCATCCGAGATCAGCAGGCCCTGGCGCAGCGAGCGCTCGAAGGTCGGCCCCAGCACATAGGCCAGCACCAGCGGCCCGAGGTCGAACCCGCCGCGCCGCAGCACGAAGCCGAGCAGGCCGAAGCCCACCGCCAGCAGCACGTCGAAGCTGGCGAGGTTGGTGCTGTAGACGCCGATGACGCAGATGGAGAGGATGGCCGCCGCCATGAAGCGGCGCGGGATCTCGAGCGCCCGCACGAACAGCCCGACCAGCGGCAGGTTCAGCACCAGCAGCAGGACGTTGCCGAGATACATGGAGGCGATGACGCCCCAGTAGATCTCCGGCTGCCGCTCCAGGATCATCGGCCCCGGCTGCACGCCATGGATCAGCAGCGCGCCCAGCAGCAGCGCCGTCACCGCATTGGCCGGGATGCCGAGGGTGAGCAGCGGGATGAAGGCGCCCGCCGTGCCGGCATTGTTGGCCGCCTCCGGCCCCGCCACGCCCTCCACCGCGCCGCGGCCGAACTCCTGCGGGCGCCGCGCCAGCCGCTTCTCCACCGCGTAGGAGAGGAAGGAGGCCAGCACCGCCCCGCCCCCCGGCAGCAGCCCCACCAGGAAGCCGAGGCCGGTGCCGCGCAGCACCGGCGCCACGGAGCGGCGCGCCTCCTCCCGGCTGGGCAGGAAGCCGAGCAGCGAGGAGGGCGGGCGCAGGATCTCCGAGCGGCCGGCCGGCACCAGCGCCAGGAACAGCAGCTCCGACAGGCCGAACAGGCCGAGCGCCAGCGGCGTGATGTTGATGCCGTCCACCAGCTCGGGGATGCCGAAGGTGAAGCGCGGCGTGCCGGCGATGGGGTCGATGCCGACCGCCCCCAGCAGCAGGCCGAGCAGCGCCATCAGCGCCGCCTTGGCCAGCCCCGAGGCGGCGAAGAAGGCGATGAGCGACAGCCCCGCCAGCATCAGCGCCGCGTATTCCCACGGCCCGAAGGCGATCACCAGCTCCGCCAGCGGCGGCGAGAGCAGCATGACGCCGAGGATGCCCACCGTGCCGGCGAAGAAGGAGCCGATGGCGGCGATGCCGAGCGCCGCCCCCGCCCGCCCCTTGCGCGCCATCTCGTAGCCGTCGAGGCAGGTGACGACGGAGGAGGCCTCGCCGGGGATGCGCATCAGCACCGAGGTCAGTGTGCCGCCATAGGCCACGCCGTAGTAGATGCCGGCGAGCAGGATGATGGCGCCCGTCGGGTCCAGCTTCAGCGTGATCGGCAGCAGCAGCGCGATGGTGGTGGCGGGGCCGAGCCCCGGCAGCACCCCCACCACCGTGCCAAGCACCGCGCCGAGCAGGCAGAGGCTCAGATTCTGCCAGGTGGAGAGCACGGCGAAGCCGTGCAGCAGCCCGTCCATCATGGCCTCACGCCCCCCGCAGCAGGCCAAGGCCGGAGAGCGCGTGCTCCACCGGCCCGGGCGGGAAGGGCACGCCGAGCAGCGTGCCGAACAGCAGCACCGTGCCCGCCGTCAGCGCCACGGCGTAGAGGCCGGCGGTGCGCCAGCGGGCGCCCTCGCCCAGCCGCAGCATCAGCAGCACCGCCAGCAGCATCGGCAGGATGAAGCCGGCATAGGGCAGCGCCAGCGCCACCCCCAGCATGGCCGCCGCATAGGCCAGGAAGGTGCGGTTGCGGTGCGGCGCCGCGCCGCCCTCCGCCTCGGCCGTGGCGTCGCCCGGCCAGGCCAGCACCGCCAGCGCGGCGAGGCCGATCAGCACCAGCAGCACCTGCGGCACCAGCCCGGGGCCGGGGCCGTCCCAGCCCCAGCGCTCCAGCCGCGATGCCTCCCGCCAGCCGAGCAGGGCGAAAGCGAGGCCGCCGAGGGCGACCCAGCGCGCGGTCCGTGTCATGCCGCCGCTCAACGCTTCCGCGCCAGGCCGGCCTCGCGCAGCTCGGGGCCGAAGCGGTCATGCGCCTCGCGCACCGTCCGCTCGAACTCGTCCGGCTGCATCACCGCCGGTACCATGCCGAAGCGGCCGAGGATCTCCGCCAGCGCCGGCTTCCGCGCGGCTTCCAGGAAGGCGCGGCTCAGCACCGCCAGCCGCTCCTCCGGCACGCCCTTGGGCGCGATGAAGCCGATCATGGAATCCACCACCACGTCGTGGCCCTGCTCGCGCAGCGTCGGCACGTCGGGATATTCCTTCCAGCGGCCGGCGCTGGCCGAGGCGAGCAGGCGCAGCCGGCCGGATTGCAGCGCCGGCAGCATCTCGGGCGGGTTCTGGATCACCGCGTCCACATGCCCGCCCAGCGCCGCCGTCACCGCCTCCGCGCCGGAGCCGAAGGGGACGAACTGGAAGCGCGCCCCCGCCTTCCGCCCCAGGTCGAACATGCCGATGTTGTTGGGCGCGCCGGTCGCGGCGAAGGTGGTGCGCTTCGCCTTCGCCGCGGCGAGCAGGTCGGCGATGCTCCGGTGCGGCGATTCCGCGCGCACGGCGATGCCGTAGAGGTAGCGCGCGAAGGCGGGCAGGAAGGTGAAGCTGTCGGCGCTGTAGGGCACGTCCAGCATGTGCGGCGCGATGGCCAGGCCGGCGAGGCCGGTGGTGCCCAGCGTGTAGCCATCCGGCCGCGCCGCCGCCACCTGCTGCGGCCCCACCGTGCCCTGCCCGCCGGGGCGGTTCACCACCTGCAGCGGCACGCCGAGGATCTTCTCCGCCTCGGCGGCGATGGCGCGGGTGGAGACGTCGGTGGAGCCGCCCGGCCCGTACTGGACGATGACGGAGATCTCCCGCTCCGGCCAGGTGGCGGCGCGGGCGAGGCGCGGGGCGAGCAGGGCGGCGGGCGCGGCCGCCAGCAGGGTGCGTCGTTGCATGGTTCTTCCTTCCTCCCGGGATGAGCGGCCCGGCGCTTGGCGCGCCTGGGCCAGGGGCGGCGCGCTCAGGGCATGTAGCTGCCGCCGCCGACGTCGATGGTGGTGCCGGTCAGGTAGCCGGCGTCGTCCGAGGCGAGGAAGCGGACCACCGCCCCCACCTCCGCCGGCTCCCCCAGCCGGGCGAGCGGGATGCGGGCGATGAAGGCCTCGTTCATCCCCGGCGCGGCGCCGGCCACCATGTCGGTCGCGATGCGCCCCGGCGCCACGCTGTTGACGGTGATGCCGAAGGGCCCAAGCTCCGCCGCCAGGTTGCGGGCGAAGCCCATCAGCCCGGCCTTGGAGGCGCCGTAATAGGCGCCGGTGATGCTGCTCGGCACATGCGCCGCCTGGCTGGTCATCATGACGATGCGGCCCCAGCGCCGGCGCTTCAGCACCGGAATGGCGGCGCGCGAGAGCAGGAAGGGGCCGGTGAGGTTGACGTCCATCACGCGGCGCCATTCCTCGGTCGGGATCTCCTCGACCAGCCGCTTGCGGCCATCGACCTTGGGTGAGATGCCGGCATTGTTCACCAGCACGCCGAGCGCCTCCCACCAGGCGCCCAGCGCCTGCGGCAGGGCGGCGATGGCGGCCTCGTCGGCGACGTCGAGCGGCAGGGCGCGGGCGCGGTGGCCGGCGGCGTTCAGCTCCGCCGCGAGCGCCTCCACCCCCTCCAGCACATCGGCCAGGATGACGGGGTGGCCGGCAGCGGCAAGCGCACGGGCGATGGCGGCACCGAGGCCGCGCGCCGCGCCGGTGACGAGGGCGACGCGGTCATCGGCGCGGAGGGCGGGAAGGCTCATGGTGTCAGGATCACCTTGCTGGCGGCACGCTGGCGGGAAAGCTCGAACCCCTCGAGGCCGCGCTCGAGCGGCAGGCGGTGGGTGATCATCGGACGGAACCCCTCCGGGTCGCGCGCCAGCAGCGCCAGCACCCGGTCCCAGGTGCCGCGCGCCGAGCCGTGCGAGGCGCGGAGCTGGTGGCGGTTGCGGACGAAGTCGGTGAGCGGCAGGGCCAGCGGCGCGGCGTGGATGCCGGCCACCACCAGCACGCCGTCGCGCCGCAGCACGCCCAGCGCCTCGGCGATGGAGGGCGGGTGGCCGGTGGCCTCCAGCACCACGTCCACCTTCCGGCCGCCGGTCAGCGCCAGGACCTGCGCGGCGAGCGGCCCCTCCGCCACATCCACCCGGTCCGTGAAGCCGAGTTGCTCCAGCACGGCGAAGCGCGACGCGTCCGCCCGCCCGGCGACGATCACCTGCCCCGCACCGGCGGCGCGCGCCATGAGCGCCAGCCCCTGGCCGATGGTGCCCGGCCCCAGCACCAGCACCGCGTCGCCGAGCGAGACCTCCCCCACCCGCACCGCCTCGGCGGCGACGGCCAGCGGCTCGACCAGCGCGCCGAGCTCCGCATCCACCGCCGCGGGCAGCGGCAGCACATTGGCGGCGGGCAGGCGCAGCAGGCGGGCGAAGCCGCCATCGCAGGTCAGGCCCAGGGTGCGGCGGCGCTCGCAGCCGCGCGGCTCGCCGCGCCGGCAGGCCGGGCATTCGCCGCAGACGAGGCCGGGATGCGCCGCCACGCGCGTGCCCTCGGCGATGCCGGCGCCGGGGCCGGCGGCGAGCACGCGGCCCGCCATCTCGTGCCCCATGGTCAGCGGCAGGTGCGGCGCCATGTGGCCATAGCCCTCGGTCCACTCATAGGCGTGCACGTCGCTGCCGCAGATGCCCACGGCCTCGATCCGCAGCAGCACCTCGCCCGGCCCAGGGGCGCCGGGCTCCGGCGCGTCCAGCGCCTCCAGCCCGGGCGCGGGGCGCGTCTTGCGCAGCGCCAGCATCAGAACGGCTCGGGGAAGTGGCCGTGATACATGGTGAGCGGCGGCTTGGCGTCCGGGTCGGTCAGCACCTCGATCAGCGCCGGCGCGCTGGAGGCGAAGGCGGCGTCCAGCGCGGCGCCCAGCTCCTCCCCCTTCGTCACGCGGTGGCCGGCGATGCCGCAGGCGCGGGCGATGGCGGCGTGGTCCACCGCGCCGAAATCGCAGGCGATGGTGTGCTCGCCGAACTTCGTGTCCTCGGCGTGCTTCTGGAAGCCGAGGATGCCGTTGTTCAGCACCACCACGGTGACGGGCAGCGCCAGCCGCTGCAGCGTCTCCAGCTCCGCCCAGGAATGGCCGAAGCCACCATCGCCGCAGAGGCAGACCACGCGCCGCTCCGGCGCCGCCACCTGCGCGCCGATGGCCAGCGGCACGCCCCAGCCGAGGCCCGCCAGGCCGCGCGGCGTCAGGAAGCGCTGCCCGGCCCGCCGGGCCGTCATGTAGATGTTGATCCAGTTGGAGGAGTAGGAGGCGTCGGCCACCATGATGCCGTCCTCCGGCAGGCGGCGGTCGATCTCGGCGGCGACGCGCTCGGGGCGCACCGGCCCGCCGTCGCGCGCGCAGACGCCGGCCACCAGGGCGCGCCACTCTTCGAC
>NZ_JBHSCH010000111.1:0-8233 GCF_042651065.1 Teichococcus aestuarii | reverse complement strand
CCTCGCTCGGCGTGCTGGTGCTGGGCGACCAGGTGCGCGCCGGCGCCGCCCGCGCCCAGGCCGCCGTGGGCGCGGCGAAGCCCGGCACCCGCGTGCCCGCCTTCCTCGAGATCCGCCCCGACGGCGCCATCCTGCTCAAGAGCCCCTTCGTCGAAGGCGGGCAGGGTGTCTCCACCGCCATGGCGCAGATCGTCGGCGAGGAGCTGGACGCCGACCCCGCCCGCTTCACCGTGGAATGCGCGCCGCCCGGCGCGGACTACCTGGTGGTGAACGGCATGCGCATCACCGGCGGCAGCTACTCGGTGCGCAGCAGCTACGCCACCATGCGCCAGCTCGGCGCCAGCGCCCGGCACATGCTGCTGCAGGCCGCCGCCACGCGCCTCGGCGTGCCGCCGGAGAGCCTTTCCACCGCGCCGGGCCGGGTGGTCCATGCCGCCTCCGGCCGCACGCTGGACTATGGCGCGCTGGCCACCGAGGCCGCCGCGCTGCCGGTGCCCGAGGGCGTGGCGCTGCGCGCGGAGAAGGATTTCCGCTGGATCGGCAAGCCGGTCGCGCGGCTGGACGTGCGGGAGAAATCCACCGGCAAGGCCACCTATGCCATCGACCTGACGGTGGAGGGCATGTTGCAGGCCGCCGTGCAGCACGCGCCGCGCCTGGGCGCCGAGCCCGGCGCCATCGCCAACGAGGCGGCGGTCAAGGCGATGCCGGGGGTGCACTCCATTCACCGCCTGCCCGGCGCCGTGGCCGTGGTGGCGGACCGCTGGTGGCGCGCCCGCCGCGCGGCGGAGGCGCTGGAGGTCACCTGGACCGCCCCCGCCGCCGAGGCGCGCAACGCCTTGCCGGCCGATTTCTCCTCGGAGGGGATGCGCGCCGCCCTGGCCGCGGCCCCCGGCCCCGGCAACGCCGCCGAGACGGAGGGCGATGCCGCCGCCGCGCTGAAGGGCGCCGCCCGCACCGTCGAGGCGACCTATGACGCGCCCTACCTGGCGCATGGCCAGCTGGAGCCGCCCTCGGCCCTCGCCCGCTGGAACGCCGATGGCACGCTCGACCTCTGGCTGCCCAACCAGGCGCCGGAGATGTTCCAGCGCGTCGCCGCGCAGCTGGCCGGCATCGCACCCGAGAAGGTGAGGATCCACTCGCCGATGCTGGGCGGCTTCTTCGGCCGCCACTTCCTCTACGACGCGGCCAACCCCTTCCCGCAGGCCATCCAGCTTGCCAAGGCGACCGGCCGCCCGGTGAAGCTGATCTGGAGCCGCGAGGAGGAGTTCCTGCGCGATGCGCTGCGGCCGATGGGGCTGGCGCGCTTCCGCGCCGGCCTCGGCGCCGACGGGATGCCCGTGGCGCTGGAGGCCGAGGCGGTGGGCGAGGGGCCGATCGGCCGCTACTTCGGCACGAAGCCCGGCGCGGCCGACCCCTCGGTGGTGGAGGGCATCGCCGGCAAGCCCTACGCCATCCCCAACCGCCGCGTGGCGCAGGTGCCGGTGAAGCACCCGGCCGTCATCGGCTTCTGGCGCTCCGTCGGCCACTCGATGAACGACTTCTTCTACGAGGCCTTTCTCGACGAGATGGCCGAGGCCGGCGGCCAGGACCCCTACGCGCTGCGCCTGCGCCTGCTGGCGGGGAAGCCGCGCCACAAGGCGCTGCTGGAGGCGGTGGCCGACCTCTCGGGCGGCTGGAAGCGCGGCCCCTACGAGGCGGCGGACGGCACCAGGCGCGCCCGCGGCGTCGCCATGGCCTCGCCCTTCGGCAGCGAGGTGGCGACCATCGCCGAGGTCTCGCTGAAGGGCGGCGAGGTGGTGGTGCACGATGTCTGGGTGGCGATCGACCCGGGCCGCATCGTCAACCCGGCCATCATCGAGGCGCAGGTGAACTCCGCCGTGGCGCTCGGCCTCTCCTCGGCGCTGCTGGAGGAGGTGGTCTATGCCGATGGCGCGCCGCAGGCCCGCAATTTCGACGGCTACCCGATCCTGCCGCCGGACCGCATGCCGCGCGTGCATGTGCACATCGTCGAGAGCGGCGCGCCGATGGGCGGGATCGGCGAGCCGGGCCTGCCCGGCGTGCCGCCCGCCGTGGTCAACGCGGTGGCCGCGCTGACCGGCCAGCGCATCCGCAGCCTGCCGCTTTCCAAGACCCGCCTCGGAGCCGCCTGATGATCGCCTATCGCCTGTCCGCCGCCGCCCTGCCCATTGCTGCCCTGCTCGGCGCCGCCCTGCTCGCCGCCCCCTCCGCCCGCGCGGAGGAGGGGGATGCGGCGCGGGGCCGCACCCTGTTCCAGCGCCAGTGCCAGTCCTGCCACCAGGTGGCGCAGCCGCGCAACGGCGTCGGCCCCACGCTGCAGGGCGTGGTCGGCCGCGCGTCCGCCAGCGTCGAGGGCTACAACTACTCGCCGGCGCTGAAGGCGCTGGGCCAGAGCTGGACGCCCGAGACCCTCGGCGCCTTCCTGGCCAACCCGACCGGCGTGGCGCGCGGCACCCGCATGGTGCAGCGCGTGGCGGCCGAGCAGGACCGCAAGGACATCATCGCCTTCCTCGCGGCGCCCTGAGGCCCGCCGCCCAGGGCTTCGCCGCCCAGGGCTCCGCCGCTCAGTCCGCCGCCTCGGCCATGCCGAGGCGGCGCAGCGCGGCGCGCGGCCGCGCCGGCGGCAGGCGGTGGGCCAGCCCCATCGGCGCCTCGGCGAACAGGGCGGGGTCCATCTCCCGCAGTTCCGGCGCGATGCGCGGGCGGAAGCCCATCACCCCCAGCACGTCCTTCTCCAGATCCATCCCCGGCGCGATCTCCACCAGCTCCGGCCCCTCCGCGCCGAGGCGGAACACGGCGCGCTCCGTGACGTAGAGCACCGGCTGGCCGCGCTGGCGGGCATAGGCGCCGGAGAAGGTGACCTGCTCCACGCGCTGCACCGCCTTGGGCGCGCCATTGGCGGTGAGCGTGCCGCCGAAGATGACCGACTTCGCCCCCTGGCTGATGTTGACGAAGCCGCCCGGCCCGACGATCCGCCCGCCGAAGCGCGAGACGTTCACATTGCCCTCCGCGTCGAACTCGGCGAAGGAGAGGAAGGCGAGGTCGAGCCCGCCGCCATCGTAGAAGTCGAACTGGTAGGGCTGGTCCACCTGCGCGTCGGGCGAGCGGGCGGCGCCGGCCTCGTTGCCGCTGGCCGGCGCGCCGCCGATGTTGCCCTGCTCGTTGGTCAGGCAGACGCGGCGCAGCACGCCCTCCTCCGCCGCCACATTGGCCATGCCGGTGAAGATGCCGGAGCCGAGGTTGCAGATGGCACCCTCGAACAGCTCGCAGGCGCCGCGCCGGGCGACAACGCGGCGCGGCCCCGGCGGCAGGCGGGGGATGTCCTCCAGCGCCACGCGCTGATGACCGGAATAGGCGGGGCTGTCCTCCGTCTCGAAGGTCTGCCACTGCTCCGGCTCGACCACCAGCGCATCGACCAGGATGCCGGGCACCTTCACCAGCTTGGGGTGCAGGCTGCCGCGCGGCACGATGCGCTTGACCTGCGCGATGACCAGCCCGCCCGAGTGCCGCGCCGCCTGGGCGATGCTCAGCATCTCCAGCGTCACCGCCTCGTGCTCCATGGAGATGTTGCCGTCCTCGTCGGCGGCGGAGCCGCGCACCAGCGCCACATCCACCGCGTAGGGGCGGTAGAACAGGTATTCCTCGCCGCGGAACTGCACCAGCTCGACCAGATCCTCCTGCGCGCTGGGGCTCTGCCGCCCGCCCTCCAGCCGCGGGTCGGCGAAGCTGTGCAGGCCGATCCGCGTCATCAGCCCCGGCCGCCCCGCCGCCATCTCCCGCATCAGCTGGGAGAGCGAGCCCTGCGGCAGGGTGTAGGCCTCGATCTTGTCCTCCAGCGCCAGCCTGGCGATGCCGGGGCTGTTGACGAAGGTGCCGGAGACGACGCGCTTCAGCAGCCCCTCCTGCGCCAAGTGCCCGGCGCCGCGCGTCCTGCCATCGCCCAGCCCCACCGGGTGCAGGGCGGTGATGCCGCGCGGCTGGCCGCTCTGCCGGAAGCGCTCGCCGATGGCGGCGAGCAGCGCATCCGGCACCGCGTGGCCGCCGCCCGAGCCGCCGATCAGCAGCGTGTCGCCATCCCGCAGCAGCAGGGCCGCCTCGGCCGCGCTCATCCGCCTCATGGCTTTCTCCTCCCCTGTGTCGCCTTGCCCGATTCATCCTGCATTGGAACGTTCCGATCAAGCCCGGCCGGGACTTCCCCGCGCGCAGATTGGAACGTTATAATCAACGGCAGAAGAAACAGCGGGAGGGGGACGAGGCCATGCAGGGTGCGGTGACGCTGGACTGCGCCGATGGCATCGCCGAGCTGGTGATCGACCGGCCGGCGAAGCACAACGCGGTCACGCCCGAGATGGCGCGGCAATTCGCCGGCCATGTCCGCCGGATCAACGAGGATGATGCGGTGCGCGCCGTGCTGCTGCGCGGCGCCGGCGAGCGTGCCTTCTGCGCCGGCAGCGACCTCAACGCGCTGGCCGCCTATCCCACCGCCTGGCACTTCCGCAACCGCGTGGAATACGCGGCGGAGATCCGCCTCCTGCGCAAGCCGGTGGTGGCGGCGCTGCAGGGCTGGACGCTGGGCGGCGGCGCCGAGCTGGCGCTGGGCGCCGACCTGCGCGTCGCCGCCGAGGGCACGCGCATCGGCTTCCCCGAGGTGGAGCGCGGCTGGGTGGGCGGCGGCGGCGCCTCGCAATTGCTGCCGCGGCTGGTCGGCCAGGCGGCGGCGGCGCTGCTGCTGCTGCTGCTCGAGGCGGCGGAGGCGGCGGAGGCGCTGCGGCTCGGGCTGGTGCACGAGGTGGTGCCGCCGGCCGGGCTGCTGCCGCGCGCCCGCGCCCTGGCGGCGCGGCTGGCGGGGTTCAGCCCCGTCGCCGTGCAGGCGGTGAAGGCCTCGCTGCGGATGGCCATGGAAGCGCCGCTGACGGCCGGCCTCGCCTATGAGAACGAGATGAACGTGCTGTGCTTCAGCGCGGGCGACCACCTGGAAGGCATCCGCGCCTTCAACGAGAAGCGGCCGGCGGCCTTCACCCGATGAGCGGGGCGGGGGCGGTGGGCGTCGGGCTGGTCGGCCTCGGCATGGCGGTGAAGCCGCACATGCTGGCGCTGCGCGATCTGGAGGCGGCGGGCGTGGTGCGGATCATGGGCGGCCACGCGCCCTCGGCGGAGCGGCGGGCCGCCTTCGCCGCGCAATGGGGCGTGCCGGTCTTCGCGACGCAGGAGGCGCTGCTGGAGCAGCCCGGCCTGGGGCTGGTTCTGGTCCTGACGCCCCCCGGCAGCCACCTGGAGGTGGCGCGGGCCGTCGCCGCCACGGGGCGGCACATGATCGTCGAGAAGCCGCTCGCCCTGGACGTGGCGGAGGGCGAGGCGCTGGCCGCGCTGGCGGAGGCGGCGGGCGTGCGCTGCGGCGTCTGCCTGCAGCACCGCTTCCGCCCGGCGGCGCTGCGGCTGCGGCAGGCGGTCCAGGCGGGCGCGCTGGGGCGGCTGCTCTCGGCCAGCGCCTCCATCCGCTGGTGGCGGGATGCCGCCTACTTCGCCACGCCCGGGCGCGGCATGCGCGCGCGCGATGGCGGCGGCGTGCTGCTCACCCAGGCGATCCACACGCTCGACCTGCTGCTGCACCTGGCCGGGCCGCACCGGCAGGTGATGGGCTTCGCCCGCACCTCGCCGCTGCGCCGCATCGACACGGAGGACATCGTGGCCGCGGCCATCGCCTTCGGGAACGGTGCCATCGGCGTGCTGGACGCCACCACCGTCGCCCGCCCGGGCTATCCGGAGCGGATCGAGCTGGCGGGGACGGAGGGCTCGGCGGTGCTGGAGGGCAGCCGGCTGGTGCTGCACGGGCGCGACGGCAGCACCACGCTGGGCGGTGCGCTGGAGGGCGGCGGCGGCGCCGACCCGATGGCCTTCGACCACGGCCCGCACCAGGCGATGATCGCCGAGGTGCTGGCCGCCATCGCGGAAGGACGCCCGCCGATGAACGATGCGCGCTCCGCCCTGCCGGTGCAGCGGCTGATCGAGGACCTGCTGGCCGATGCGGCGGGCCGCGCATGAGCGGCCACATCGCTGGCAGTATCACTGGCAGCATCACTGGCGCCACGCGCCTCTACGCCATCCTGGGCGACCCGGTGGCCCCGCTGCGCTCGCCGGCGCTGTTCAACGCCGCCTTCGCGCGGCTGGGGCGGGATGCCGCCTTCCTGCCCCTGCAGGTGCCGGAGGGGGCCTTGCCGGAGGTCTGGGCCGGGCTGCGGCGCATCGGCAATCTCGACGGGCTGGTGATCACCATGCCGCACAAGGCGGCCGTGGTGCCGCTGCTCGATGCGCTGGGCCCCACCGCCACCCTGACCGGCACCGTCAACACCGCCCGCCGCCGCCCCGATGGCGGCTGGGAGGGCGAGATGTTCGATGGAGAAGGCTTCCGCGACGGGCTGGAGCGCGCCGGCCACGCCCCGCACGGCGCGCGGGTGCTGCTGGTGGGGTGCGGCGCGGCGGGGCAGGCCATCGGCTTCGCCCTGGCGCGGGCGGCGGTGGCGCATCTGGCGCTGCGGGACGCGGCGCGGGGCCGGGCGGAGGCGCTGGCGGCCCGGCTGGCGGGAGCCTTCCCGGCGCTGCCCGTCTCCACCGGCGCGGCCGGGCCGGAGGGGCGGGACATCGTCGTCAACGCCACGCCGCTCGGCCTCCGCCCCGGCGATGCGCTGCCGCTGGACCCGGCCGCGCTGCGCCCCGGCCAAGTGGTGGCCGATGTCATCCCCAACCCGGAGGTGACGCCGCTGATCGCCGCCGCGCGCCGGCTGGGCTGCCCCACCGTCACCGGCCGCGCCATGCATGAGGGGCAGGCGCGGCTGGCGGCGGCCTATCTCGGCATTGAGGGCTGGGAGGAGGGCGCGCCGGGCTGAAGCGGGCGCGGCGGCGCTAGCGCCGCCGGCCGGCCATCTCGTCCAGCGCCGCCTGCTCGCGCCGGCGGCGGCGCAGCGCCTCCGCCTCCGCCCGGCCCTCGCGCAGCAGCTCCACCACACGCTCCGCCGCCCGGCTCTCCGTCAGCGCCGCCCGGGCCGATTGCGCGGCCTGCTCGGCCAGCCGGGCCTCCGCCGCGCCGCGCTGGCGCAGCGACTCCCCGCGCGGCAGCCAGCGCGCCAGATCCTCGCCCGCGCCCAGTGCCAGCAGCGCCGCGCCCGCTGCGGCGATCTCCCGCGGGATGGCGGCGGCCGCCTCCTCCGCCCGCCGCGCGGCCAGGGCGGCCTGGGCCTGCCGCTCCACCTGGGCGCGGCGCGCCTCGGCCACCTCCAGCGCGCGCAGGCGCTGCAGCACGGCCAGCGGGTCAGGCGGCGGCAAGGGCGGCCTCCAGCCGCGCGAAGGCGCCCTCCACCGGCAGGGTGGGCTCCTCCTTGCGCTGCGCCAGGAAGGCCTCGATGCGCGGGCCGAGGCGCAGCGCCTCGTCCACCGCCGGGTCGGTGCCGGCGCGGTAGGCGCCGAGCCGCACCAGCTCCGCCATGTCCGCCTGCAGGGCGAGGATGCGGCGGGCGCGCTCCATCACCGCCCGCTCGGCCGGCGCCAGGCAGCCGGGCACGGTGCGCGAGAGGCTGCGCAGCACGTCGATCGCCGGCCAGCGGCCGCGCTCGCCGATGCGTCGGTCCAGCACCACATGCCCGTCGAGGATGCCGCGCACCGCATCGGCCACCGGCTCGTCATGGTCGTCGCCCTCCACCAGCACGGTGAACAGCCCGGTGATGGCGCCACCCACCCCCTCGGCGCAGGGGCCGGCCCGCTCCAGCAGGCGCGGCAGCTCGGCGAAGACGCCGGGGGTGTAGCCGCGCGTCGCCGGCGGCTCGCCCGCAGCCAGCCCGATCTCGCGGCAGGCCAGGGCGAAGCGCGTCAGGCTGTCCATCATCAGCAGCACCTGGCGGCCTTCGGCGGCCAGCGCCTCGGCCACCGTCATGGCGGCATAGGCGGCCTCGCGCCGCATCAGCGGCGGCGCGTCCGAGGTGGCGCAGACGACGACGCTGCGCGCCAGCCCCTCGGCGCCGAGGTCGTCCTCCAGGAACTCCCGCAGCTCCCGCCCCCGCTCGCCGACGAGGCAGAGCACGGCGGCGTCGCAATCGGCGCCGCGCGCCAGCATGGAGAGGAGGGTGGACTTGCCGCTGGCGCTGCTGGTGCTGGCGCTGGTCTGGGGCGGGCCGCTGCTGGTGCTGCTGGAACGCTCCTTCACCGGCCACATGGTGATGCATAT
>NZ_JBHSCH010000110.1:0-8692 GCF_042651065.1 Teichococcus aestuarii | reverse complement strand
GACCAGTGCCCCACCCCGGTTCCAATGGCTCATCGCCGCCGCCTCTGACCATGCTCCACTAAAATCTTGCCCGGAACAGTTGATGGGGGCTGGTCACCAGCAGGCGCTCGACCTTGCACGCGGCTTGGCGCTGTCCGTCGAGGGTGAGATCCGCGCCCGCATTGCTGTGCTCCAGGTCCTTGCTCTGTCGCGCTCGCTCGTGGACGGGGATCTGACCACCTTTCGTGCGCAGGCTGAAGCCGTGGTCGCTCAGCAGGCGCCAGGCTCCAACATCCTGCTTCTGCGCGAGAACGGACAGCAGGTACTCAATACGGCTCTGGCGCCCGGCGCGCCCTTACCGGTGCGACAGTACCTGGAAAACCAGCGCCAGGTCTTTGCCACCGGTCGCCCGTCTGTCTCGGACATCTACTTCGGAATTGTGCTGCGCCGGCCCCTCGTGGCTGTCGAAGTGCCGGTGCGGGACGCGGATGGGCGGGTCGTCTTGGTGCTCGCGCTGAACCCCACGCTCGATGCCTTCGAGCCCCTGGTTCGACGACAGCTTCCTGATCCTGGATGGACCATCGCGATCTTTGATCGGGCCGGCGTCGTCGTTGCCAGCGTGCCGTCTTCCGAGCGCTATATTGGGAGCCCAGTGGCGCCCGACATGCGGAAGGCCTGGTTGTCAGGCAATACGGAGGTGATCGCCGAATCCTCGTCTCCGGAGGGAGCCCGCACACTGACCTCTTTCAGCCGGGTACCCGAGCTGGGCTGGGGCGTTGCGGTCGCGGTTCCGGTGGCAGACCTTGCACGACCGGCGCGGCGGGCCGCGGTGACATCACTCTTCGTGGGGCTGGCGCTGCTCACTCTGGGGCTCGCCTACACCCACTGGATCGCTCGCGGCGTCCTGCAGCCGATTCGGGACCTTCTCCGCCGCACCGCCGCACCGGACGACAACGATCCTGGTCCGGCGCCAGCCGGCCTGGGCCTGCCGGAAGCCGATGCGCTGGCGCTCGCGCATCTCGACGAGGCTCGCCGCCGACGTGCGGCGACCGCCGCCCTGGTGGACAGCGAGCGCCGCTTGCGGCTCGTCGTCGCCGAGTTGGACCACCGTGCCAAGAATGCTCTCGCAACCGTGCAGTCGCTCGCTTTCCAGACCGCGCGCAGCGATGCCGGTGCAGACCCTGCGCGCTTCACCGAGGCTTTCACCTCGCGCCTGCAGGCTCTGGCGCGGGCACATGACCTGCTGACGGCCTTCTCGTGGGAAGGTGCCGCGCTGGGCGCCGTCGTGACGGCCGGCTTGGCTCCCTGGCTCGCTGCCGACGAGCAGGCGGCCGAGCCGCGCCTCGTGGTGAGTTGCCCCTGCGACCTTCCGATACCGCGGACGGCACCAGGTCAGGCTCAGGCGCTCGCCATGGCTTTGCATGAGTTGGCCGTGAATGCTGTCAAGCATGGTGCCCTATCCGTGCCCGGAGGTCGCGTCGAAGTCAGGTGCTGTGCCGCCCCGGCCGGCCTGAGCGGGGAAATCGAATGGACGGAGACGGGTGGGCCGCTTGTTTGCGGACCGCCTACAAGGCGAGGCTTCGGAACCCGGCTCCTTGAACGTGCCCTGCTGCACGACCTTGGACCAGGAGCAAGGGTTACCCTGGACTTCGCCGCAAGCGGCTTGCGGGCAGTAATCCGCTTCTCGCCCCAAGAAACCAAGCACGAGCTGTGAAGTGGCTCAGCAGCGCAAAGCATGCCGGACAAGCTATGTAATTTGCGGAGCGATTCCATACTGGGTGGCGGCGGCGAGGATCTGACCCCTTGAACCGGGCGCCCGTCAGGCTACCGGCTAGCATTTGCCGCGATAGACGCTATGCGCCCCTTGCCGGCAACAACCTTAAGTCGAGGATGCCTGAAAGCGGGCTTTCGGCACCAGTAGACGGTGTCCCCCTCTCGCCTTATGGCTCGTAACCTATCCCATCCTGCTTCGACCTCGCTCCCCGCCACGGGAGAAACCGCCCCGGTTCAGAGCCATGGTCCGCTGTGGCGTCGGGCGGACCGCGTTAAATTTGATTTTCCAAGTAAGAGATGCCGCTGATGCCCCCCTTTGTCTCCTTGTGCGCCGTGCGCGCGTCGCAGTGCGCATGAGTGTTCCCCGTCTGGAATGGACCGCAGGCACCGCCGCTCATGACGCGGCCTGGCTGTCCGGGTCGGGCGCTCTCCCTCCCCGCCGCGTCGTCGCCGTCGATGACACGATCCGCGCCGACGATGCCTTCCGTCTGGCCTCCGAGAGCGTCGGGCTGCTGTGGGGCGGCGATTTCCAGAACGCCCGGCAGCTGCTCCAGGCGATGACGCGCCGCCTCAACAAGCAGACGGAACGCAGCCGCCTGCCCGATGACATGCCCATGCGCGAGCGCTTCAACCGCTACCGGCAGGGCCAGGCGCGCCGGGCGCGCACCCTGGGCATGGTGCTGATCCCGCTCGATGCCGCCCAGGCGATTCCCCTGCGGCGCGCGCCGGATGTGCGCGCGGCCCTGCGCCATGCGCTCGACCTGCCGGAAGGCAACGCCGTCGTATCGCTGCGCGAGTTGCAGGGCATGGTGGGTGCCTATGAATGGCACCGCAACGGCGTGCCGGTCCCGGCTCTGGCGGGCGAGACGATTCACCCGGATTTCGGCGTGTTCTCACCGATCCGCGGCGAATACCTCGATCTGGCCGCACGCGCACCATTGCCGATGGGCGGGACCGCCTTCGATATCGGCACCGGCACCGGCGTGCTGGCCGCCATTCTGGCCCGGCGCGGCATGCCGATGGTCATCGCCTCCGACCTGTCGCCGCGCGCCTTGGCCTGTGCCCGCGCCAATATCGAGCGGCTGGGCCTCTCAGGGCAGGTGGCGGTCCAGGAGGCCGACCTGTTCCCGCCGGGGCGCGCCGCCCTGGCGGTGTGCAATCCGCCCTGGCTGCCCGGCAAGGCGTCCTCGACCCTTGAGCAGGCGGTGTATGACCCGGACAGCCGCATGCTGCGCGGCTTCCTGGGCGGATTGGCGGCGCATCTGTTGCCGGGCGGAGAAGGCTGGCTGATCCTGTCCGACCTTGCGGAACATCTGGGCCTGCGCAGCCGCGACCAGTTGCTGGGCATGATCGAGGCGGCCGGCCTGGTGGTCATCGATCGGCTCGACACCCGGCCGCGCCATGGCAAGGCCTTCGACGCCAGCGACCCGCTGCACGCGGCGCGGCTTCAGGAGACGACCTCGCTCTGGCGCCTGGGCGCGGCGAAACCCTGATAGCAGCGGGCGCGTCGCTGCGGCACAGGATGGCCCGGGCGTGTATGGAGCGAGCGGCGCGGTCGGGCAAAGCCGGTTTCCTTGCGCAATGCGCCCGGACCCCGGTGCCCTGGCCGCCGACAGGGCCTACGAGCGCAGGTCTTTCTTCGCGGACCGGTACACTCTCTGCAGCATGGCCTGACGGCGGCGTTCGACCTCCTGCGCCATCCGGTCCTTCTTTACCCCCAAGGCTGCCAGCTCCTGGCTCAGCTTCTGGAAATGCGCCCAGCGGCCGGCGTCGAGACGGCCTTCCTCCAGCGCCCCGCGCACCGCGCAGCCTGGTTCGCTGCTGTGCCCGCAGTCGCGGAACCGGCAATTCCGGGCAAGCTGTTCTATGTCGTCGAAGACCGTGCTGAGACCTTCATCCGCGTCCACCAAGCCCACTTCACGTATGCCGGGCGTGTCGAGGATCAGCCCTCCACCGGGGAGCAGGATGAGCTGCCGGTGGCTGGTGGTGTGGCGCCCCCGGGCATCGGCGGCGCGGATTTCCTGGGTCGCCATCCGCTCCTCACCCAGCAGGGCGTTCACCAGAGTGGATTTGCCGACGCCCGACGAGCCGATCAACACACAGGTCTCGCCCGGCGAGATGTGTTCCATCAAAGCGTCCAGGCCCAGCTCTTGACGCGCCGAGACGACAAGCACCGGGCAGCCTGCCGCCAGGGCGGCTATCTCGGCGGCCTGGCTTTCGGGCTGCTCGCACAGATCGGCCTTGGTCAGCACCACCACCGGCCGCGCACCGCTCTGCCAGGCAGCGGCGAGGAAGCGCTCAAGCCGGCGCGGATTGAGGTCGGCGTTCATCGAGGTGACGACGAAGACGACGTCGATATTGGCGGCGATGACCTGCAGCGTCTGCACGCTGTCGGCCGCCCGGCGCACAAAGGCCGTGCGGCGAGGCAGGACGGCATGGATGGTGGCCTTGCCCTCGCCAGGCTTTGCCGACAGCGCCACCCAGTCGCCGGCGGCCGGATGGCCTGCCTCCCGAGCCTCGTGGCGCAGGCGGCCGGATAGCCTGGCGCTCAGGTTGCCGCCATCCGTGACCACCAGATGCGCTTCGCGCTGCTGGACGATGATACGCCCGGGGAGGTGACCGGCGCGCGCATGCGGCTCGAACTCCAGTTGCAGCGCGTCGGACCAGCCGTACTGTTCGATCAAAGGCGGCACTCTCACGTGAAGTGGGCATCCTAGCACCGACAGGATGGCGAGCCGATCAATTTGGGCTTTGGCAGGTTGCAAGGCCGTTGGCCCAGCACCGCGCGGGTAGCGGTGCATTTCGCCGCCAATGGCCCGCTGCCATGTCTTGCTCAGGGACTGGCGCTATCCCGCCCGACAATAACCCCGCCGGCCACCTGAGCACGACCATTGGTGACCCTAACCCGGGCAGGGGACAGGCAGCTTTTTCCTGCCGGCAGCCTGACAGTGCCTCCTGCTCTGCTGAAATCTTCCTGACCAACCTCTGAGGATCATGAGGTTGCGGGTGAGGACGCGCAGAACGAGTTCACGCCGCTGAGCCTGATGGCCACGCGCGGTCAGGGCGGAGCCGAGGCGGCGCTTGTGCTGGCTGAAGCCGTTCTCGATGCGCCAGCGCTGGTTGTAGATGGGGCGAGGGAAGTGCTGGCGGAGAGCATGCCGGCAGAGCGTCTTTGGCCAGCGCCGTCCAGTGTTCCGCCGGTTCAGGGCAATGATGCTGCGCCCGATGCCGGGAGGTCCGGCTGCCATAGGCCGGCAAGCTTCGCCGCCCGACGGCCAGCGCTTCACGCGCAACCCGTACCGCCGGCTTCGTCATCCCGCGCATCGATGACCTCGTAACCAGATCCCAGATGCCGCTCCAGCGCTCCAGCCCACCATAAGGCTTCAACAAAACAAAAGGCACTGTGAACGGGCTTCAGCAGCCAAGCCCCTCCAAATTCGCCAGCAAGTGTGGATGCGGCACCGGCTGCTGCAGCAGCGCCTCGGCCGCCAGGCAGCTCTCCAACACCAGCCTCTCGCCATATCTGGGCCCCACCACCTGCAGGCCAACAGGCAGGCCCGCTCTCGACACGCCGCAGGGAATGGACGCGGCAGGCTGCCCGGTCAGGTTGAAGGGCAAGGTGTAGGCCACGCCGTCGCGCCAGCGATCATAGGCCGGGGAGTGATACACAGTCTCGACCGGCGGCGCGACATGTGGCGCCGTTGGAGTCAGCAGCAGGTCGTGGTTCTCATGCAGCGCTGCAAAGCACCGATGGAGCCGCGCGCGTGCCGCTTCGCCGGCGAGCAGCCGCTCGGCGCTCAAGTCGAGGCCCCGTTCGGCAATCCGACGGAACTCAGGGTCAAGCTCGCCCCAGCGTTCCCGTGGCACGCCTCGCAGCAGATGCGCGAAGCCTGCGACCCAGAAATCCTCAAAGACAGGCTGGAGTGGCTGGATCACCGGCCCGACATCTTCGATATGAGCACCCGCCTCGCGCAGACAGGCCATGGCCTGCTCCAGGCAGGCGCGCACGTCCCGGTCGGGCTCTACCCCGCCGAGGTTTGGTGCGTAGGCCAGGCGCAGGCCCTGCAGCCTCGGGCGCAGCGCAGTGAGCCAGTGCTCCGGCGGCTCCGGCAGGGCGTACCAGTCGCGACGGTCCGTCTGTGCCATGACTTGCAGAGCAAGTGCCGCATCGGCGACGTTGCGCGTGAGCGGCCCGCCCGCATTCAATGTCGCAAAAATGCCCTCGGCCGGGTGATGCGGCACCCGCCCAAAGCTAGGCTTGAAGCCGAAGAGGCCGCAGAAGCTGGCGGGAATGCGGATGGACCCACCGGCATCGTTGCCGTGGGCAATGGTGCCAATGCCGGCAGCCAAGGCTGCCGCCGCCCCGCCGGAAGAGCCGCCGCTGGAGCGGTCGAGCGCCCATGGATTGCGTGTGAAGCCTTTGAGCCGACTGTCCGTGATGCCTTTCCAGGCAAACTCCGGCGTGGTCGTTTTTCCCAGGATCACCGCCCCGGCCTCTCGCAGGCGCGCAACCACGGGCGCATCTTCGGCTGCCGGGATGGCCGAGGAGGTGGTCGACCCGTTACGCGTCGGCCATCCCTTCATGTCCACATTGTCTTTGATCGTGACGGGCACGCCATCCAGAGGGCCGCGGGTCGCCCGCTGCCGCCAACGCTGGGCGGCCTCCTGCGCTGCGTGGAGGGCACCCTCCCGGTCCACCGCCTGGAAGGCGTTCAGCGCCGGCTCCAGCACCTCAAGACGTGCCAGATGCCGCTCGGCAACCTCCACCGGCGACAGATTGCCTGCCGCGTAACGCTGACCCAGCGCCGTGGCTGACAGAAAGCAGATCTCGTCCAACTCCACCACCCTCCTGGCCTTCGCCTTCTGCCGCGCGAGATCTCCCGCGCGGCCTCTCCCGTACGGCGGCTCAGGCCGGACGGACGTTCCAGAACTTGGCAAAGCCGCCAAGGACCCCAGTGATGTTATTGCGCCACGCGCTCGGCTGCCGCATCTGCCCGAGAGGGTAGAAGGGCACGTCTGTCATGCACTGGCGCTGAATATCCTGGCAGATCCTGGCCCGTGCAGCATCGTCGGGCGCCTCGTACCAAGCTTCGTAGAGCTCCTCCGTCCGCGGGCTCGTGGACCAGCCGGCATAGCCGGCCTCGCCGGTTCCGCGCATGGCAATATGTGTGGCCGGCGTCATCCAGTCCGTGCCATTCCAGTTCGTCACGAAGCAGTTCCAGCCGCCCTGCTCCACAGGGCCCTTGTTGGTGCGCCGCTGCAGCAGCGTGCCCCAGTCGGTCGATACGTATTCCACGTTCATGCCGATCTTGCTGAACATGTCCGCCGCCACGTCGCCGAGCGGCTTGATGACGGCGTAATCGCTGGGCACAAGCAGCACGACTTTCTCGCCTGCATAGCCTGCCGCCTTGAGATCCGCTTTGACCTTGTCGTAGTTGCGGGGGCCGCGCAGCGGCTCCAGCCCGGCATCGCTCGCCATCGGAGTGCCTGGGCAGAAGACGCCGATGGGCGTGTGGTACATCGAAGGATCGTCTCCGACGATCGCCTGCATGTAGGATTCCTGGTCGATCGCGCGCATGACGATGCGGCGGATCTCCGGATTGTCGAAGGGCGGCTGGAGGTGGTTGGGCCGCATCATCGACAGGATGCCGGCCGGATCCACCACCTCGACCTTGATCGAGCGGCTGCGCCGCAATACGGGCAGGAGGTCATGATTGGCGTGCTCCCACCAATCCTGCTCACCCGACTGCATCGCCGCGGCCGCGGTGGAAGCATCGGTGATCGTGGTCCATTCGACGCGGTCAAAATAAGCAACCTTGGGACCGGCCGTGCCGCTCGGCGTGCCGCTCTCTCGCGGCTTGTAGCCCGCGAATCGCTCATAAACGTTGCGCGATCCCTGCAGCCGCTCATCCGCCTTGTAGCGGAAGGGCCCGCTGCCGACGATCTCGGTGATCTGCTGCATGGCGTCAGTCTTGGCCAAGCGCTCTGGCATCATCGCCGGCATGTAGACGGGCGACTTGCCCAGTGCATCAGGAAGAAGCGGAAAAGGCTTCTTCAAACGGAAGCGGATAGTCCGGTCATCAGGCGCAGAAAGCTCATCCGTTGCCCGCATCAGGGCGCCGCCAAAGGCATCACGCTGTGCCCAGCGGCGGATGCTGGCGACGCAGTCCCGCGCAAGCACTCTTTCTCCATCGTGCCAGAGCAGCCCCTCCCGCAGACGCAGCGTCCAGAGCTTGCCGTCATTCTCAACAACGTGGCCTTCGACCATTTGAGGGGCGGCGGCGTAGTTTTCGTCTTGTCCGTAGAGCGTGTCGAAGACCATGAAGCCATGGTTTCGGGTGATGTTGGCCGTGGTCCAGTGCGGATCAAGAAAAGCCAGGTCTACATGCGGAACGTGGCGCAGCGTGCGGCCTGCAGCACTCCGGGAGACCTTTGGCATTGCCAGCGACAGCGCGGCTGTTCCAGTTGCAAGTAGGAGCGAGCGTCGATGCATGAGTTTTCCTCCCAATTGTGGAGCAGAGTGTCTGCTGACAGGAGGTTACCGCCGTGCAGATGCAGCGCAACCGCGCCAGCTCCTAAAAGTACTTCGTCGGCAGCACTGTGAGGTCGAGACCGGCGGCCTCGGTGGCTTCCTGACCGATGGCTCCGGCCGGCCATCCTGTTCGAGGCGCACCGCTTCTCGTGCGAGAGCGGCGGGCTTCACCAACGTGGAGGCCTTCGTGGCCGCCATGGCGGAGAGCGGCGCGCGGCACTTGGTGGCGCTGGACTGGGCCGCCTTTGCCTGCGGCCACACAACGGCACCGCCTACCGCGAGAACCGCTATGACACCCGCCTGGCGGCCGGTCGAAAGGCGCAGCCAGCGCTGCCATCCTGAACAGCCGCACGCTACGCTCCTTGCCGGAAAGCGGCGAGCGGGCGGGCTATGATGGAGCCAAGCGCA
>NZ_JBHSCH010000109.1:0-8880 GCF_042651065.1 Teichococcus aestuarii | reverse complement strand
AGGCTGGATGTCGAACATGCGCGTTGTGCTGAAGCAGCCGATGCTAAACAGGATGCTCCAGAGCGCGAAGGCGGCCAGGAAGGTTCGCGGATCCCACCGAAGCGCCGCATTCACTCGTGCAATCATTCCTACTCCATGAGGCGCTGGCGGAGGATGTGAGCCATGCGGCGGATCACCAGGAGGGGTTACAGCGGCAGCCCGACCAGGCCGCCGAGATAGCTGCGGACCACGGTGCGGCGCGCTGCGTTCGCGACCAGGCTCAAGTCTTCCGGCACGATGGCGAGCGCCTTCAGGCCAAAGGTGCCGTATGCCTGCGGTGTGGTCGTGCCGGCCGCCCCCACCCGGAGCTGTCGCTCATAGGTTCCCGCATAGGGGATCAGCGCATTGCCGCCCGCTGAGACGAAATTGGCACTCGCGCGCTGCACACCATCGGCAAACAGCTTGCCGAGATTGTTGGCCGGGGTCACCACGTCCTTGGTGAAGGTGGCCTCGATCAGATGCCACGAATCGTCCTGATAGACGTCCGCATCCGGCATGGTGACGAGGGTGTTGTTCCCCTGGAGGTGAAAGCCGATGTCGTCGGCCACGGCCTTCGCGGAGAGCGTCATGCCAAGCCAGCGCACATTATCGCTGGTGGCCGCGGCCGTGCCGTCGAAGAAGCGCCGGTTGCCGAACAGCACCCCCAGAGCGGCCGAGGGCGGCGCCGGCAGGCGGATCAGCGCGAAATGCGTCTGCGACTCATAAGGCATCACCGATACGCCCGCCGGCGTGTCGAGCGCGATGTTGCCCGGGAGGTTCAGGTACTGGATGGCACCGTCAGCGACCATGGCCGGGCCGTTACCCGCATAGGGTGCCAGCGGCACATCGCGAATGCGATCGCGCCAGATGAAGCTGGCCTGCCCTGCATTCCGAGCAGTCTCGGCACGCCAGAGGAAGCCACCCGCGCCGATCGCATCGATGGCCGCCAGCTCGGCGCCTTCAACGGCAATCGGCGCGGCTGGCGCGTTGACCGTGGCAGGGATGGTGGTGATGAGGGTCTGACCCGACATCGCATGATCCTCAGCGAATGGTGACGCCGAGGCTGCGCAGTGCTGCGCGGACATCGGCATAAGGGATGGACTGGACAGGCACGCCACGGCGCGCGGCGAGCGCCGCTACCACCCCGGCGGCCTCGCCCTGGATGCCGCCGTTGAGCTCCATCCGGAGCGACGACCAGACATGATCGGTGACAGCAACACACCACGCGACCGTGACGTTCGTTGCCTCCGCCGCCCTGGGCAGCAGGATCCGCAAAGGGATCGCATAGGTGGCGGTATCGTGGTTCGGGACGCCCCCGCCCTCTTCGGCGAGAGTCCAGAGGTTGCCGGAGGTGTTCCAGGCGACGAAATTGAACACCTTGCGGTCGATGAAGTAGTTGAAGAGGCCGATCGGGTCGGGCACCGCGCCGGCTGTGTAGGACACCTTCACGTCGGCCTCGGTCATGACGGCATCATTGACCATCCGGATGGTCTGCCGGTCATAGACCTTGTGCGGCACGCCGGTGCCGTAGCGGCTGCCGATCCACTCGCGCGGCGAGAGGCCCCATGCCGCGAAGCTGGCGCGGATGCTCTCGGGCACAATGCTGTCCGTGGCGAAGAAGTAGTAGAGCCCGAGATTGTAGTTGACCACGTCGCGCTCGATCTCGCGCCGCCTCGCCCACGTGGCGATCGGATAATCTTGCGCGAGAATGTTGGTATTGTAGACGCCCGCCGAGTTGGAATTGAAGATCGCGCTCCCGTCTCCTGCGTAGTTTGGCAGCGAGCCGGCCTCTTCATCCTGGAAGCCGATGACATCCTGGATGGCCTGGTCATTGCTGAACCGCACGCTCACGGCGAACGGCAGCAAGTACCGCTCGCGGTCGTAATCGGCGGGGCGCAGATCCTCGAACCGGATGCGGTCCGGCGCGTCGGTCATGATGTTGCGGATGTTGTAGCCCATGACACCAGGAACAGCCGATCCTGTGGCCGGGAGCGACAGGTCCGAGATGCCGGAGACCACGCGGGCACCGAACTTCTCGAACGCGGCGGGCGGAATGCCCGTCATGTCGACGCCCGTAGCGCGGTAGCCATACGACAGCTTCCAGCCGCCATATGGCTCGGCGGCGCTCGCGGCCTCGCGGGTCCATGTCCAGGAGATACCGGCCGCGCGCAGCACGTCTCCCGTGTAAGAGGCCTCCACCACCTGGCCGCAGCGGATGATACCCTGGGGCGTGACGATGCCGCGCGTGGTGGTCCCATCCCGGACAACCTGCTGGCCGGCCGCCTCGATCTGGCAGTTCAGAATCACCCGGTCGGCGTAGCGGGCGGCCCACTCGTTCGCGACCATCTCGGCGACGCGCGGCTCGAACCGCCGGAGGATGGAGACGTCGCCGCTGTAGGCACCCGCGCCGAGCCTGGCCCCGTACTTGCCGCCGATATCCAGGATGAACTGCAGCGTCAGGCCGCCGATGATGCTTGTCCAATCCGCTCCCTGATTCTGCGGCGTGTCGAGAATGCTGATGCCACCGGACATCATGCCGCCCAGCCTCTCGTCAGGGCAGATCAGGCACACGCTGGCCCCCAGCTGCGCCGCCGCCCGCATGGCAGTCAGGGCCGGCAGGCCGGAGCCATACACCACGACATCGTAGTACGCGCCGGCATCGCGCCGGAGCTGGTCCGCCTCGACAGCCCATGGGCGGCCGTAGGTGTCAACCGCGGCCACAGCGCGCCCGTTGCTCTGCGTGATCTGCGCCAGGCGCACACCCGTGCGGCCCGGCACCCCGAGCGCATCCTGCGCGACCGTCAGGCGGTCGGCCTCGGTCAGCACGCGCGACAGGCCGCCGGCGCGGCTGATGGCGTGCGTGCTGCCGTCCTGCTCCGTCAGGCGCACCACCCGGCGCATCAGGTCCAGGTCAACCGCCAGGGCGCCGGGGAACCCCGGCACGCGCACCGTGGCAACGCGCTGCTGCAGGTCGGCCTCCGTGGCTGCGCGCGACAACTCGCCGGACAGGGAGAGGATGTGCGTCAGCCCCGTGCCGCTGACCAGCCGCACCACGCGTCGGGTCTGGTCGATTTCCACTGCCAGGGCGCCGGGGTGGCCAGGCACGCGCAGCACGCCAGGGGCCGCCCCCACCTCCGCCTGGATGGGGTGCAGGGCGTAGGTGCCGTCCCCGCGCAGCGACCACCACCGGAACTCCGCATCGAGCAAGGTGAGCACAGCACCACGCTGGTCCCGGAACGCCAGCAGGACCTCCCTGCCGAAGCCAGGGATGCGGATGCGGCCCGGGGACAGTAGAGCCGCCTGTGCGGCCAGGGTGGGGCCGAAATACTCCAGAGCCGCGCCGGTCCAGCGATAGACCGCATTGCGGTTGGAGCCGTCAGGGTTGGCCAGGGCTGGCGGCGGCGGGTCGGCATACACCATGTATCGGGCGCCGATGGCCGGCGGCGTCTCCGCCACCAGCGCCGTCAGCACGGCGTATGTGCCGACAGGGATGGCCGCGTGGTCCACGGCCTCGGCACCGGACGCCGCCGCAGCCTCTGCGAACAGCCTCGCCGCCTCCGCCTGCCCGGCACTTTCCGCCGCCGCATCGACAAAGGGCTGCGCCAGCGACGGCAGCGCACCGGCCACCGCTCCCGGCACCAGCTCGGGCACCAGCTGCTCCACGCGCTGGTCCGCCTGGTCCTGCGCGTCCTGACGCAGCAGCGTGACCGGCACGCGCCGCGGCGCGCCGTCGGCGCCCTCGGCGCCCGGCAGTGTCAGCGCCCCCAGATCCTCCGCAGGCGGCAGCTCGCCGATGCGCAGGCCGGTCAGCATTCCGCCGCTGGTCAGCACGATAGGCTGGCCATTGGCCGTCGCCCAGATGGCCGAGTTGGGCACCGCCTCCTGTCCGGGCGTCGGGTCGACATCAAAGAACGCCCAGGCGCTCTGCTGCTGCGGGTCTGTGGTCTGGAAGCGCCAGGCCCAGCCGCCCAGCAGTTCGGGCTCATAGCCGCACCACCAGCGCCTCTCGGCCTCCACCCAGAGCCCGGCCAGCTCGAGCTGGGCTCCGCTCTCCAGGTGCCGCCAGAGGAAGGTGGCCCCCTCGCCCCGGGTGGCACCGCCGCGCGGCAGCAGCACCTGGCCCCAGGCATTGACGGTCTGGCCGAGCCACACGGGCAGGCGCCGCGCCGAGGTGTACAGGCCCAGCAGGGCGCGCACGTCCACGGCCGGAGAAGTGGTCTCCGACATGCAGTGTCTCCGGATTTCAGGAAGGGGCAGCGCCCCGATGGCTACAAGGCGACGGCGCCCGCCGCGCGGAACAGGTCATCGAGCTGCTGCGCGGACAGCGGCACCAGCTCGGCGATCAGGGCAATGGTCGGGCTGGCGCGCTCGAATGCGCCGCGCTCCCACGCATCCAGCAGGATGGCCGCCTCCACCGGTGGCAGGGTGGCCGCGTGCTGTTGCAGCGCCGCCTCCACCACCTCGAAGAGGCCGGCCAGGCGCATCGCGGCGCGCGCCTGCAGGTTCGACACCGAGGCCGGCACCGGTCCCGGTATGGGCAGCCCCAGCACCTCCGCCAGGGCGCGCTCGAGCGCCGCCTGCGGCACACCCACCACATACAGGCGCCCATCCGCGTATCGCCGTGCCGAGGGGCTGGGGTTGCCTGCTTTGGTGGCGATGGCGACCATGTCGGCGCCGACATCCACCGCGACGGATGCGGCCGGAATCACAGCCGGCTCAGCGTGAAGTTGCTCTGCGCCGTGCCGCCACAGGCCAGCGTGCCGCCCGAGCTTTGCCCGATGAAGGCCTGCACACCCTGCCCTGCCCCCACCTGGCCCTCCCAGCTGCAGCACAGATCCATCGCCCCATTGACGGTGGCCGCCCACTGCCGGGACCGGGCGATGCCGTTCACCTGGATCTCCACCACCCGCTCGCCGGTCGGGCTGTTGCCGAAGGACAGGCACAGGTTGGCGCGGTAGAGGCCCGTGCTGGGAGCCGTCAGGGCGAACACCGGCAGCGTGGCCGGCTGCGCGCCGAGAGTATCAATGCCCTTGCTGTTCCAGGGCACGGCCGATGTCGCGCCATTCGGCACCGCGAAGGTGCTGCTGGACAGCAGCTGACTGAACAGGCTCTGCGGGATGGCCGACTGCGGCAGCAGGCCGTCCGTGTCCAGCAGCGGGATACGGTCCGCGTTCGGCGACAGGAACAGGTAGCGCGTGCCACTGGGCCAGTTGATGGCGGATTGTGCGCCGGTGTGCGTCCGCACGATGCGCCCGCGCGTCAGGGTCGCCGGGCTGCCCGAGGTATAGACGCCCTCCACCACCTCGAACTGCGTCGGCGACAGCAGGTTGTCGACCACCGTGTAGCAGACCCGCGCGCCGGAGCTGAGGCCGGCCAGGGCTGGCGTCAGGTAGCCGGCCAGCGCGGGGCCAAGCTGGTACGTGCCGGTGCCGGTGGTGGTGGTCTGCACCAGCACCCGGTCGGCCACCACATGGGGTGTGCCCATCACAGATCCTCTTCAATGGCGATGTCGGCCGACCACCGCTGGGGGGTGATGCGCGTCGGCTCGGGCAGCGCGGAGAAATGGCCCAGCACGCCATGGCGGGCCGGGTCGGCATTCCAGGGGGAGCCGAACACCTGCCCCGTTGTTCCCGCCGCCAGGGCCGCGGCGTCCAGCGCCTCGGCATCGGCGCGCGGGATCTGCGGATAGGTCCAGCGCGTGAAGCGCCGCCGCGCACCTGGTGTGGCGTAGCGCACGCCGGAGAGGCCCGCGCGGTCATTCACCCCGGCATCGATCACGCCCCGCCGCTGCCCGTACCCGGCCGCCCTGCTGCTGATCACCAGCGGCGCGACCCAGGCACGCCCGAGCTGGAGGTACCGATCGGCAGCCCCCGCGATGAAGCGCCATTCCACGTAGCGAACCCGCACCGGCTCCGGCGGCACAAAGACCAGCAGCCCGTTCGGTCCAAAGGCGGCCGGCACGAAGCCCGAGTAGAACGGCGCCTCCAGCGGGTTGCTGAGCGGCGCCAGCGCGGCGTAGACGCGCACCTGCGCGGCGGCCGAGGGCAGCACGCCGTCACGCGGCGCCGCCAGCAGGAACAGCTGGCAGTCGCGATCCTCGCCCAGGTCAGCGCTGACCGTGACCGAGGCGCCGGGCATCCAGGGACCGGAGCGGTAGACGTCGGAGAGCTGCGGTGTCAGCAGGGCCCGCACGCCCAACCCTTCGGCCTCGCTGGAGGCGCTGATCTCGGCCAGCGGCCCGTTCAGCAGGTTTTCCGTGGCCAGCAGCGCCATGCCTATCCCCAGAGCAGGAGTGTGAGAGTGTCGCCGCGCACGCTGAGCCGCAGCACCAGCAGGTTGCGGCCCTGCGCCAGCGACGCGACGCGCGGATAGGTCAGCTGCAGCACGGTGCCAGGCCGCACCATGGCCGGGCTGATGCCGGAGGCCCCGGAGCGCAGCGAGACACGCCAGGACCGGCGTGGCACGCCGAACAGGGCCATCAGGCGATCGGCCAGGGCCTGCGCCGGCTCCGCCGTGACAAAGGGGCTGTCCAGCACCGGCCCGTCCGCGGCGGATGGAAAGGCGCCTTGGGTGGCGGCGTTCAGGTTCGTGACCACCTCGCCCTCGCGGCCGTAGTAGTCGCGCGCCTCGGCGCCGGCGCCCTGCGCCACATTCTCGCCCAGCTGCACCACGTCACGCACCGCGTAGCGCACCCGCGCGCGCCACCAGGGCGGCTGCGACTGCGCCTCTTCCTCGGGACGCCCCAGCAGCATCCAGGGCTCCAGCGCCACCCCGGGCCCGACCGTCTCCGGCACAACCAGGGCACCGCCCCGCATGCGGCCGAATTCATCGGCGCCCCACCAGCCATTCACGCCCGCCGCGAGCCGCTCCATGGCATCCGCGACCGTGCCGCCTGTCACCAGCAACCCGGCGGGGCCGGTGGGCCAGGCCGAGAACGCCTCACGCGGCGCGCGTTGTGGATCCAGCCCACCAGGCCCCTGCAGCAGTTTCACCGCCAGGTCGGCGGGGTCGGAGAGATAGCCACCCGTGGCCGGGGCGGCGTCGCCCTGCGCCGTGACCGTCAGCAGTGACGGCGCCGACCCCAGGCGGATATGCCCCGTGGCGAGGCAGACCATGTAGTGGCTACCCGGCACATAGGCCTCCTCCAGCGCCTGGTAGTTGCCCACCTCGCCATAGGGATCCTGGGCCACGCCCCGGTTGCGCACCTCGACCACCGAGCCGATCGGCCCGACAGCCACCAGGTAGATCTGCCGCGCCGCATCCACGAGGACCGGCGCGAAGTTCTGCCGGTGCCCGAACAGCCGCGGCTTGTTCTGTCCGGCCAGCGCCTCCGGCCCCTCCTCCCCGCCGGTGCCCGCGAAGACAGGGCAGGCCGGCACCGCCAGGTCGCGCGCGGCGGAGCCCAGCACCAGGCGGAGCCGGCCCGCGCCGTCCAGTGGCCGCGCCACGCGCATCTCGGCGATGCGGCCCACCTCATGGCTGGCCGCCGGGATCGGTCGGCGGTGCGGCCCGCGGCGGATGACGACGCCCAAACCGGACAGCGTCCAATCGCTGACCAGCGCATCCAGGGCGCCGTCGCCGTTCGCCAGCAGAACCTCCCCGGCCGCCACTTCGGCCCGCCGGCCCTCGCCCGGATAGAGCGGCACCTGCATCTCGAGCGCCGGCGGCTCCAGCAGCCGGGGGGGCCATGCCTGGTTCGGTACGGCATCGTCCGGCTCCGTGATCCAGCCCCGGTCGGACACCCGAACCACCGTCGCAGAGCCGCCGCCATCATCCGGCAGGGCGATGCTGCTGAGCGGCAGGCCCGACACCAGCCCGGCCGGGGCCGGCGCCGGCACCCCGCCGGAGCCCGCCCCCTGGATCTCGACCGTCCACACCGCATCGGTCACCGGCAGATCGCGCGCCCGCGCCACGCCGGCGGCGGAGACGGCATCGGTGGCCGGCCACTGCGAGGCGGCCGGCGTGGCGGAGAGGGGCGCCAGCCCGGTCATGGCTCGAGACGCAGACGCATGCCGCGCATCTCCTCCCTCAGCGCCGCCACTTCATCGCGCAGCGTCGTCATGGCGTCGGTGGCCGGCACCATCACCCGCGACAGCCCGGCTTCCAGGTTGCTGGAGAAGCCGGGCAGATCGAGAGTGGCGCCGAGGCTGCGCGTTTCGGACAGCACCATCTGCCGCACCGCCTCGGCCTCGCGGCCGGTGGCATTGAAGCTGGTGTTGGCGGTGAGCAGCGTGTTCGCGGCGTTGACGTAAGCCGACAGGTCCCCACCACCCCGCGCTGCCGTCAGCGCATCGGCGTATTGCTGCTGCGCCGCGAGATAGGCGTTCTGCGGACTGACCCCGACACCGCTGACCGCCTGCTGATCGAGGAATCCCGCCAGGATGCCGGATTCCTGCTGAAGCCGCTGCAGCGCGCTGCGCTCGACGTTCAACAGCTCCTCGGCGCCCTGCTCGGCGATGTTCTTCCGCTCCCACCAGAGCGTGTCCTCCAGCAGGCGGAGCTGCTCAGTGTAGGCCTCGCCTGCGGCCCCTTGCTGCCGCAGCTCATTGGCCAGGGCCTCGCGCTGCTGCTGCGCCGCCAGGTCGAAGGCCAGCAGCTGCGAGCCGCGCTGATCACCCATGGCCGCCAGCTGGCGAACATAGATGCCCTGCCCGGTGCTGAGGTACTGCCGGTCGCGGGCCGCGACGATGTCCGCCGCGGCCTGGGCGAAGTGCCGGTTCAGCCCCTCCGTGGCGAGCCCCAGGCGCTCGGCCTGGGCAACGGTGGTGTTGATTGCCACTGAGACCTGACCCGGTTTGGGGTAAAGTTGCCACTGAGAGTTGACCCATGTTCGGACGCTAGCCTCGGCCTTTTGGGCGGGGG
>NZ_JBHSCH010000108.1:0-9257 GCF_042651065.1 Teichococcus aestuarii | reverse complement strand
GCTCCGCGTCGTGGTGTTGGGCGTGGGCTCGGGGGCCGGCGGGGCGGGCGCGGGCAGCGGCAGCGGCGCCTGCGCCACCTGCGGCATGTCCGGCGTCACCAGCTCGACGGGAACGGCTTCCTGCGGCGGCGGGATCTCGCGGCCCGGCAGGCGGATGAGCAGCATCAGCCCCAGCAGCGCGTGCAGCGCCGCCGAGACCGCAGCCCAGAAACGAAGGCCGGAACGGGCCATGGCGATGTTGCCGTATTCCTGCTCAGCGGCGCGGTGGCGCGGGCGCCGGTTGCGGGGCCTGCACCGCCGCCGGGCGGCCGGAGGGCTGCTCGGCCAGCAGGGCCACGCGGGTGAAGCCGGCGGAGGAGACGGTGCCCATCACCTCCATCACCCGGCCGTAGTTGATGCCGCGGTCGCCGCGCACGAAGATGCGGCGCTGCTGCTCGCCCGGCTTCTGCTCGCGCATGATGGCCTGGAGCTGCGGCACGAGGCCCTCCAGCGGCACCTCCGTCTCCTGCAGGAAGATGCGGCCCTCGGCGTTGACCGAGATGGTCAGCGGCTCGGTCTCCTGGTTCAGCGCCTGGGCGTTGGTCTTGGGCAGGTCGATCGGCACGCCGACCGTCATCAGCGGCGCCGCGACCATGAAGATGATCAGCAGCACCAGCATGACGTCCACCAGCGGCGTCACGTTGATCTCGGCCATGGCGCGGTAGCGCCCGCGCCGGCCATTGCCCCCCGGGCCCCCGCCTCCGCTGGACATGCCCATGGTGTCAGCCCCGCTCCTCGGCCTGGCGTGAGAGGATGGCGCCGAACTCGGCGGCGAAGCCCTCCAGCCGCGCCGCGAAGCGCGCCAGGTCGGTGGTGATCTTGTTGTAGGCCAGCACCGCCGGGATGGCGGCGACGAGGCCGATGGCGGTGGCGAACAGCGCCTCGGCGATGCCGGGGGCCACCACGGCCAGGTTGGTGTTCTGCATGCCGGCGATGGCGGAGAAGCTGTTCATGATGCCCCACACCGTGCCGAACAGGCCGATGAAGGGGGCGACCGACCCCACCGAGGCCAGAAACACCATCCAGCGCTCCAGCCGGTCCATCTCGCGCTGGATGGCCACCGTCATGGCGCGCTCGGCGCGCTGCTGCATGCCCACCGTGGCGATCTCGCCGCCGACGCTGCGCTCCCACTCCCGCATGGCGGCGCCGAACACGGCGGCGATCGGGTGGGTGGGGCGCTCGCCCTCGGCCTGGTGCAGCGCCTCCAGGCTGCCGCCGGACCAGAAACGGTCCTCGAAGGCGTCCGCCGCGCGGTTCACCCGGCGCAGGCTCGTCACCTTCTCGAACACCACGGCCCAGACCCAGACGCTGGCCAGCAGCAGGCCCAGCATCACGGTCTTGACCACCCAGTCCGCCTGCAGGAACAGGCCCCAGAGGGACAGATCGTGCGCCATCTGGCCGAGGTTGGACGCTGTCACGCTGTCACCCACGGCAATCTCCTTTTCCTACCCGGCCGGCGTCTCCGCCGGCCCCCTCGCCGGACCGTCCGCCATCGCGGCCTGCCGGAACACGCCGCGCCAGGGCTCCGGAATGGGCGCGGGGCGCATAGCCTCCCCCCGCACACAGACCAGACCGACCTGGAGCCGCGCCTTGACCCCGCCCCCCTCGCCGATCACGTCCTGGGCGAGGTCCACCGAGGCGCCGCCGGAGCGGAGCACGCGGGTTTCCACGATCAGGGAATCGTCGAGGCGGGCGGGGGCCACATACTCCACTTCAACGCGCCGCACCACGAGCATCGAAGAGTAACGTGCTATGAGAAGTTGATGCGGCAAGTTTATGGCACGCAACGATTCTGTCCGCCCCCGCTCCGCCCAGCGCAGATAGGTGGCGTGGTAGGCGATACCGCCGGCATCCGTATCCTCGAAATAAACCCGGACCGGCAGGCGGTGCGGCCAGCTCAAAACCCGCCTCCCAGCAGGTCCGGCTGGCTGCCGGCCGGCGGGGCGAGGCCCAGATGCCGCCAGCCGGGATCGCCCAGCACGCGGCCGCGCGGCGTGCGCAGCACGTAGCCCTCCTGGATCAGGTAGGGCTCCACCACATCCTCCAGCGTGTCCCGCCCCTCGGCCAGAGCGGCGGCGAGCGTCTCGACGCCGACCGGCCCGCCATTGTGGTGCTCGGCGATGCGGCGGAGGTAGCGGCGGTCCATCGAGTCGAGGCCACGCTCATCCACCTCCAGCCGGTGCAGCGCGGCATCGGCCATGGCACGGTCCGCCGCCTGGCCGGAGACCAGCGCGAAATCCCGCACCCGGCGCAGCAGCCGCCCGGCGATGCGCGGCGTGCCGCGCGAGCGGTTGGCGATCTCGCGCGCCCCCTCCTCGGTCAGCGCGAAGCCCAGCTTCTGCGCGCCGCGGCGGACAATCAGCAGCAGTTCCTCGGGCGTGTAGAACTGCAGCCGCAGCGGGATGCCGAAGCGGTCGCGCAGCGGCGTCGCCAGCAGCCCGGCACGGGTGGTGGCGCCGACCAGGGTGAAGGGCGGCAGGTCGATCCGCACCGTGCGCGCCGCCGGCCCCTCGCCGATGATCAGGTCGAGCTGGAAGTCCTCCATCGCCGGGTAGAGGGTTTCCTCCAGCGCCGGCTGCAGGCGGTGGATCTCGTCGACGAACAGAACATCGCGCGGCTGCAGGTTGGTCAGGATCGCGGCGAGGTCGCCGGCGCGTTGCAGCACCGGGCCGGAGGTGGCGCGGAACCCCACCCCCATCTCGCGCGCCACGATCTGCGCCAGCGTGGTCTTGCCGAGGCCGGGCGGGCCATGCAGCAGCACATGGTCCAGCGCCTCGCCACGGGTGCGGGCGGCCTGGATGAAGATGGCCAGGTTCTCGCGCGAGGCCTTCTGGCCGGTGAAGTCGTCCAGCGTCTGCGGGCGGAGGGTGGCCTCGGCCGCATCCTCCTCGCTGCGCTGCGGATCGGAAATCCTGTCACTCATTTTTCTGTCCGCTGCCGGTCAGGGCCGTGAAGGGATCGCTGCGGCCCGGCGGCGGGGCGGCGGGCAGGGAATCTCCCGGGGGCGTTCATCGGGGGGCCAGCTCCTTCAGCGCCTCGCGGATGAGGGCCTCCAATGCGGCGTCGTCGCCGAGGCGCTCCGTCACCCGCGCCACGGCCGCGCCGGCCTCGGGGCGGCGTATGCCGAGATTGACCAGCGCCGAGATGGCATCCGCCTGGGCGCGGCCAGCCGGCGGCAGCTCCGGCGCCGGGATGGCCACGGAGAAGCCTGAGCCGGTGGGCAGCGCCCCCACCTTCTCACGCAATTCGGAAACGAGGCGGATGGCCAGCTTGGCCCCCACGCCCGGCGCCCGGGTCAGCGCGCCCTTGTCGCCGGCCATGATGGCGCGGGCAAGGTCGGCCGGCGCCAGCGCCGAGAGCAACCCCAGCGCCACCTTGGGCCCGACGCCCTGGATGGCGGTCAACGTCCGGTACCAGTCCCGCTCCGCCACGTCGGCGAAGCCGTAGAGCAGGATGGCATCCTCCCGCACCACCGTCTCGATCAGCAGCGAGCCGGTGCCGGGCGGGCGCGGCAGGGCGGAGAGCGTGCGCGCCGAGCAGGCGATCAGGTAGCCCACCCCGTTCACGTCGAAGATGCAGCCACCCTCCAGCGGCGTGTCCAGCCGTCCGGTCAGCTTCCCGATCATGCGCGGACCTTCGCCAGCACCAGGTTGGTGGAGCGGTGATGCGCGTGGCAGATCGCCACCGCCAGCGCGTCCGAGGCATCGGCGCGGCGCAGCGTGGCGCCGGGCAGCAGGCGGCGCACCATGTCGGCCACCTGGGTCTTGTCGGCATGGCCGGTGCCGACCACGGCGCGCTTCACCTCCATGGCCTGGTATTCCGCCACCTTCAGCCCGGCCATGGCGGGCGCCAGCAGCACCACGCCGCGCGCCTGCCCCAGCTTCAGCGCCGCGCCGGGGTTCTTGTTGACATAGGTGTGCTCCACCGCCGCCTCCTCCGGCCGCCAGAGATCCATCAGCGCGTTCAGCGCGCGGTGGATCTGGCACAGCCGCTCGGCCAGGGAGAGCTCGGTGGTGGTGGAGATCACGCCATCGGCGATGTGGCGCAGCCGGTTGCCGCTGCTCTCCACCACCCCCCAGCCCGTGTGCTGGAGGCCGGGATCGAGCCCCAGCAGGCGGACCACACCGCTCATGGCCGCCTATTCCGCCGAGAGCTTGGCCAGCACGGCCTCGGGCAGCTCGAAATTGGCCGTCACCGCCTGCACGTCGTCATGCTCGTCCAGCACGTCGATCAGCTTCAGCACCGAGCGCGCCTTCTCCTCGTCCAGTTCGACCGAGATGTTGGGGCGCCATTCCAGCCTGGCGCTCTCCGCCGGGCCGAACTTCTCCTCGAGCGCATCGCGCACCGAGAACAGGTCCTCGATGGCGGTGCGGATCTCGTGGCCTTCCGCGCCGCTCTCCACATCGGCGGCGCCGGCCTCGATGGCGGCCTCCAGCATGGTGTCGGCATCCGCCACGGCGGCGGGGTAGCGCACCACCCCGTTGCGGTCGAACTGGAAGGAGACCGAGCCCGTCTCGCCCAGCGCGCCGCCATACTTGGAGAAGGCGGAGCGGATGTCGGAGGCGGTGCGGTTGCGGTTGTCCGTCAGCGTCTCGACGATGACGGCCACGCCGGCCGGGCCGTAGCCCTCGTAGCGCACCTCGACATAGTCCTCGCCGCCGGCGCCGCCGCTGGCCTTCTTGATGGCGCGGTCGATCGTGTCCTTGGTCATGTTGGCCACGCGCGCCGCCTGCACCGCCGAGCGCAGCCGGGGGTTGGCGGCCGGGTCCGGCAGGCCCTGGCGGGCGCTGACGGTGATCTCGCGGATCAGCTTGGCGAAGATGCGCGCGCGCTTGGCGTCCTGCGCGCCCTTGCGGTGCATGATGTTCTTGAACTGGGAATGGCCGGCCACGCGCTGCTTCTCCGGTATTCTCGTGATGTTCCGGGGGTTTGGTCCTATACCGCCGCCGCGCGCCGGATGCGAGGGGGGCCGCCCGCATTGCCCGCCGCCGCATTGCCCCTCGGCGAGGGCCGCCCTAGCATCCGCCGCTTCCCGGGCAGGAGCCGATGATGAGCCACGACCCCCACGCCATCACCACCCACGAGGCGCTGCAGGCGCACTACACCCCGCCGCGCGAGCTGGTGATGAAGAAGGTGGCCGACCGGATCGACCCCCACACCGCCGGCTTCATCGCCGCCAGCCCCTTCTGCCTGCTGGCCACCTTCGGCGCGCGCGGCCCCCATTGCACGCCGCGCGGCGACGCACCCGGCTTCATCGACGTGCTGGACGAGACGACGCTCGCCCTGCCCGACCGCCGCGGCAACAACCGCATCGACGCGCTGCGCGACATCATCGACAACCCGGCGGTGGCGCTGCTCTTCCTGGTCCCCGGCGCGGGGGAGACGCTGCGCGTGGCGGGCCAGGGCCGCCTCACCGCCGACCCGGCGCTGCGCGAGCGCTACACCATGCAGGGCCAGGTGCCGGCCACCGTGCTGCTGGTGGAGGTGCGCGAGGTGTTCATGCAGTGCCAGCGCGCCATCCTGCGCGCCAGGCTGTGGGGCGAGCGGGAGCGGCCGCGCGCCGCCCCCAGCATGGGCGAGCTGCTGGCCGCCCACACCGGCGGGCTGGTGGATGCCGGGAAATACGATGCCGAATCGGCCCCGCTGGTGAGCAAGGTCCTCTACTGACGCGACGACCCGCCCCGCTCCGGCGGGCGGCGCCGCGGCGGGCTTCCACGACCCGGGCTGAGCCGGCGCATCCGCGCCATGCCGGCCCGGCGCTATCCACATGCCCTGCGGCATCCTATTCCGGCGCCTTGCCCGTGAGCCGGAGACGAGACCGACATGCCGCAGCCCAAGGCCCAGAATAAAGGCCGGATACTCTACGATGACGGCATTGTCGTCATGCGCCGGGTGCGTCAGGCGGCTCCGGTGGATTCGATCGTCGTGACCTTCCCCGGCTACGACCAGACCGACATCACCCTCCCCGGCTTCGGCGAGACGCTGCTGCACGGCGCGGGCTACGACCTGATCTGCGTGCAGAAGCGCAGCAACAACGGCTACCAGTCGATGAGCCGCGAGGCCTTCGACAAGGCCGTGAAGCCGACCCTGTCGCGCTACCGCCGGATCTGCTTCTACGGCACCAGCGTCGGCGCCTATGCCGCGCTGTATTTCGGCCGCGGGCAGCGGGCCGATATCCTCTCCCTCTCCCCCCGCAACAGCCTGCACCCCCTCTATGCCGAGGTCCTGGGCCGGCGCGGGCCACAGGGCACGCCCTTCACGCATGAGCCGCTGGAGGCGGGCGAGAGCCGGGCGAAGCGCGTGACCGTGGTCTACGACCCCGTCCCGCGCACCGACAGGCTGGAACATGCCGACCTGCGGCTGCTGCGGGAATGCGTGGAGCCGGCCTTCCCGCAGCTCACCCATGTCTCGCTGCGCCACACCGGCCATCCGGTCGCGACGGCGCTGGCGGAGGTGCATCTGCTGCGCCCGGCCGTGCTGAACTTCATGCGCGGCCACGCCTTCAACGTCACGCCCTTCCGGCGGATGAAGGGGCGCTCGCCCTACTACATGCTCAACCTCTCGCGCTGGCTGGAGAAGCACGGGCGCTGGCGGCAGGCCGAGGCGGTGGTCGACCGCGGCCTGCGGCTGTTCCCCGCCAGCGGCTTCCTGAAGGCCCAGAAGGAGCGGCTGGCGCAGGAGCGGGCAGCGCGCGAGGCCATCGGGGCGGCCGGCGCCGCCCCCTGATTCACACCGCCGGCATGGCGGGGGCGAGCAGCCCCCCCAGGCGCACCGGCTCCACCCGCCGCGCCAGCCCCGTGGCGTCGTCCGTCTCGACGAACACGCCGGAGAGGCTGGCGGGTCCCTCGGCCGGGGCCAGCTTCTCGCCCGGCACCTTCTTCCAGAAGCGCAGCGCCGCGCCGCCCTTCTGCATGCCGATCACGCTGTCATAGTCGCCGCACATGCCGGCATCGGTCATGTAGGCGGTGCCGTTCTCCAGGATGCGGTGGTCGGCGCTCGGCACATGGGTGTGGGTGCCCACCACCAGGCTCACCCGCCCGTCGAAGCTGTGCGCCATGGCCATCTTCTCGCTGGTCGCCTCGGCGTGGATGTCGATGAGGATGGCCTGCACCGTGCCGCCGGCGCCCAAGGTGTGCTTCGCCAGCTCCGCCTGCACGGCGCGGAAAGGGTCGTCCAGCGGCTCCATGAACAGCCGGCCCATGGCGTTGATGACGAGCGCCTTGCGGCCGCCGGGCACCTCGACCACTGTGGCGCCGCGCCCCGGCGTGCCGGGCGGGTAGTTGAGGGGGCGGATCAGCCGCGGCTCGCCATCGATGAAGCCGATGATCTCCTTGCGGTCCCAGGAATGGTTGCCGAGGGTCAGCACATCCGCCCCCGCCGCCAGGAAGGCGCGCACCATGTCGGGCGAGACGCCGAAGCCGTGGCTGGCATTCTCGGCGTTCACCACGACCAGATCGGCCTTCAGCCGGGCGCGCAGGCCGGGCAGCTCGGCGGTCAGGGCGTCGCGGCCGGAACGGCCGACCACGTCGCCCAGGAACAGGATGCGCAAAACTCTCTACCTCTCGGTGCGGATGAAGCCGGCCTCGGTCGCGATGCCGGGCAAGGGCTGGTCGTGGGGGCCGGTGGGCACCGCCGGCACCTCCTGCGCCGCATAGGCGACGCCGATGGCGCGCGCCCCCGGCAGGGCGGCCAGGGTGCGGTCGTAATAGCCGCCGCCATAGCCGAGCCGCGCGCCGCGCCGGTCGAAGGCCAGCAGCGGCACCAGCAGCACCTCCGGCATCACCTCGGCCTCGCCCGCCGGCACGGAGGTGCCGAAGCGGCCGGGCAGCAGCGCCTCGCCGAAGCGCCAGGGGCGGAAGAGGAGCGGCAGGCCGCGCCGCGGCGTCACTGGCAGGCCGAGCGGCGCCTCGGCCGCCGCCAGGGCGCGCAGCAGCGGGCGGATGTCGATCTCGTCGCCCATCGGCCAGAAGCCGCCGACGCAGGCGCCGGCCGCCAGCGGGCATTCGCGCAGCGCCTCGGCCGCCAGCGCCTCGCCCGCGCCGCGGGCGGCGGGGCCGAACGCGGCGCGGCCCGCCAGCGCCGCCTGGCGCAGCGCCACCTTGGCGGCGGCGAGCTCGGGCGGATCGGTCTCGGCGGGAGATGGGGAAAGGGAGTGCGGAGCCGCCATGGCCGTTGGCGTGTTATCCTCCTAAGGCCTGTGTAAACAGGTGGGCACCAGGTAACCGGACCAAGATCCGGTCAGAGCCAGCTCCCGGAGGATGCTTATTGGCCCCAGGGATAATGTACCTGACGCACCGGGCAGCTCCGCCACACACATTTAGGGATGGTCGAGCGAGGCCGCAATGCCCTCGATCCGCTCGGCGAGCCGGCCGAGGCGCTCGGCCAGCAGCGGGTCCGAGGCAGGGGCGGATTGCGCGCTGGCCGCCTTCAGCCGCGACATCTCGACGCGCAGATCGTGCAGCTCGTCCGCCAGCAGCAGCGCGGCCAGCAGCAGCAGCCGGCTCTCGCCGAACTGGCCGCCCATGGCGCGGATGGAGGAGACGCGGCGGTCCACATCCGCCGCGAGCGCGATCAGATGCCCTTCCTGGCCATCCTCGCAGGAGACGGGATGGGTATAGCCACCGACACGAACCGTGACCTGGGCCAATCTCAGCTCCCCTTGCTGCTGTCGTCTGCCGGCGGAGCGGAGGCGGGCATGGGTTCCGCCGCCTCGCCCGGCTCCGCCTCATCCTCGGGCAGGTGGCCGGCGGCCTCGCCTTCCACCTCGGCCAGGGCGGTGCGCAGGCGCACCAGCGTCTCGTCCAGCCGCGCGGAAAGGGCCGCCACCTCGTCCGGCGTCACACCGGCGGACTGCGGCGGGCGGGCCAGGGCCGCCGCCAGCTTCTCGACCGCCTGTTCCAACCGTGTCGCCGCCGCGTTCACCGCATCGCTCATGCCGACGCCTTCACCCAAGCCGTGCCTCTCATGGTTTCAGGCTTTACGCGGCCCCCATGGGCAGGGTCAACGGATGCGGGGCAATGGAACGCTCTATGATGGGGATAGGCGGAGCATGGAGAGGCTGGCGGCATCACGAATGCGCGGGGTGGTGGTGCGCGATGCCGCCGGCGTGGCGCTGGCGCTGCGCGCGGCCAGGGGGCGCGGCCTGCACGGGCCGCTGCCGCTGCTCTCGCCGCCCGGCGCCGCTTCCTGGCTCGGCGCGCCGCTCTTCCTGGTGCTGC
>NZ_JBHSCH010000107.1:0-10903 GCF_042651065.1 Teichococcus aestuarii | reverse complement strand
CCGGGGCGGCTACATCGCCGCCGCCGCGCTGGACGCCCTGCGGCGCGAGCGGGATGTGGCGAGCGGCGAGGCGCTCGCCGCCGCCCAGCGCCGCGCCGCCCTGCTGGCGGAGCAGGCGGGGGCCGAGGGCGGCGTCTTCGCGGCCGAGGCCGGGACCGACCGCTCCGCCTCTCAGCAGAGCCAGGACCGGCTGCAGCTGGCGGAGCTGGAGCTGGAGGCCAGCCTGGCCGAGCGCCATGCCCGCCTCGCCGCGATGCGCGGGCGGCTGGAGCACGAGGCGGCGCGCATCGCCCGGCTGCGCGAGGCCACGCTGATGGTGCCCGCCGAGGCGCGGCTGGTCAGCCTCGCGGCGCAGCCCGGCGAGTATGTCCGGCAGGGACAGGAGATCGCCGGCTTCGTCGATTGCACCCGCCCCCTGGTGCGGGCGGAGATGGATGAGCGCGGCTTCCGCGCCCTGCGCCTCGGCATGCGCGCCCGCTTCGTGATGGCCGGCGAGCGCGAGGAGCATGAGGGGCGGGTGGTGCAGCTGCTGCCGCCCATGCTGGCCGGCCCCGAGGGGCGCGAGACCTTCCTCGCCGTGGTCCAGGTCGCGTCCGACCGGTTGAGCCGGGGTTGCGAGGTGGGCCGGATCGGCAGCGTGCGCTTCGGCTGAGGGCGCCGCCATGGGCCCGGACCTCGCGCAATCCTTCGTGCCGCTGCTGCTGGTGCTGGGCCTCGGCATCCTGGTGCTGCCCGGCCTGCGGCCCGACAACAAGGTGGCGCGGATGGTGGGTGCGGGGCTGACCGCCGCGCTGCTGCTCCGCTACCTGCACTGGCGCCTGACCGGCACGCTGCCGCCCCTGGCGCCGGAGTGGCAGAGCCTGGCCGCCTGGGGCTTCTTCACGGTGGAGGCGCTCAGCTCGCTGGCCGGGCTGCTGCTGCTGCACGTCCTCTCCCGCACGCGCGACCGCAGCGCGGAGGCGAGCGCCCACCCGGTGGAGGGCTTTCCCGGCGGCCCGCCGCTGATCGACGTGCTGATCCCGACCTACAACGAGCAGCGCGAGATCCTCTACCGCACCATCATCGGCGCCATGGCGCAGGACTATCCGCGCTTCCGCGTCTGGGTGCTGGACGATGGCCGGCGCCCCTGGCTGGCCGAGATGGCCGAGGGCCTCGGCGCCCACTACCGCACGCGCGGCGACAACAGCCACGGCAAGGCCGGCAACATGAACGCCGCGCTGGAGCACCTGCTGGCCCTGCCGGAGCCGCCCGACGCCGTGGCCGTGCTGGACGCCGATTTCGTGGCGACGCCCCTCTTCCTGCGCCGCGCCGCCGCGCTGCTGCACGACCCGAAGGTGGCGGTGGTGCAGACGCCGCAATATTTCTTCAACCCCGACCCGGTGCAGCTCAACCTCGGCGCCGCCAGCCTCATCCCCGACGAGCAGCGCTTCTTCTTCGACGTCATCCTGGCCTCGAAGGACGCGCACGGCACCGCCTTCTCCTGCGGCACCTCGGCGCTGGTGCGTGCCTCGCTGCTCTCCCTCAAGATGACCGGCCTCGGCCTGCGCACCGCCTACCTGAACGAGCCGCTGACGGCGGGGCTGGCGCCGGAGGGTCTGCAGGAATACCTGACGCAGCGCGGCCGCTGGTGCCTCGGCACCATGCAGATCGTCCGCACGCCCTGGGGGCCGCTCTCGCGCGGGCCGGTGCCCTGGCTGATGCGGCTGCACACGCTCGACACCGTGCTGTTCTGGACCGTCGGCGCGCTGATCCGCGTGCTCAGCCTGCTGGTGCCCATCCTCTACTGGTGGGTGGGGCTGGTGGTGATGGAGACGGATCTGCCCTCCATCCTGGAGCATCTCGGCCCCTACTGGGTGTGCTGCGTGCTGTTCCTGGGCTGGGTCAGCCGCGGCACCAACGTGCCGCTGATGGCGGAGGCGATGGCGCTGCTGGTGGCGCGCGAATCGCTGCGCGCCAGCGCGGTGGGGCTGTTCGGCTCCCGCAACCAGAAGTTCAAGGTGACCGCCAAGGGCGCGATGCGCGACCGGGTGGTGGTGCAGTGGTCGCTGATGGCCTGGTTCCTGGTGCCGGCGGGGCTGACCCTGGGCGGCATCCTGATGCGCGTGCTGGCCGGCCCCATCAGCGGCACGCCGCCGCAGGTGGAGGCGATGAACCTGTTCTGGAGCCTCTACAACATCGCCACCCTGCTCGTGGCGGCGCTGATGTGCATCGAACGCCCGCGCTTCCGGCGGGAGGAGCGCTTCGGCGCCGACGAGGCCGCCACCCTGGTGGTGGAGGGCGCGCGCTGGCCCGTGCGGGTGACGGACATCTCGGCCATCGGCTGCCGCCTGGCCCTGCCGCCGGGCTGCGGCCTCTCGCGCGGCGCGCAGGTGGTGGTGGAGCTGGCCGGGGCCGGCCCTGTGGAGGGGGAGGTGCGGCGCGTCAGCCAGGGGCATGGCCATGTCGCCTTCGTCCTCTCGCCCGCCACCCAGGCGGCGCTGGTGCGCAAGATCTTCTCGGGCGTCTATGTCCGCTCCGTCACGCGGCTCAGCCCCTGGCAGCTGCTGTGCATCCTGGCGCGCCGCGCCTTCGGCTGAGGGGGCGCGCTTCCCCGCTGGTGCGGCGCGCCGGATTGGCCCAGTTTCCGCCGCATGAGTTTTATCCTCGTCCTGGGCGGTGCCCGCTCCGGCAAGTCCCGCCACGCGGAGGCGCTGACCGCCCGCCACCCCGCCCCCTGGGCCTATCTCGCCACGGCCGAGGCGTGGGATGACGAGATGCGCGCCCGCATTGCCGAGCACCGGGCGCGGCGCGATGCGCGCTGGGAGACGCTGGATGCGCCGCTCGACCTGCCCGCCGCCCTCGCCGCCGCCGGCCCCCGCCCCGCGCTGGTCGATTGCCTGACGCTGTGGCTGACCAACCTGATGCTGGGCGGGCACGACATCCCCGCCGCCACGGCCGCGCTGCAGGCGGCGCTGGACGCCCGCGCCGCGCCCACCGTGCTGGTGGCCAATGAGGTGGGGCTCGGCATCGTGCCGGAGAACGCCCTGGCCCGCCGCTTCCGCGATGCGGCGGGGCGGCTGAATCAGGATCTGGCGGCGCGCGCCGCCTCGGTGCATTTCATCGCCGCCGGCCTGCCGCTGGTGCTGAAGGGGGAGCCATGACCGAAGACGAGGACGCCGCCCGCCACCGCGAGAAGATGGCGAAGCGCAAGGCCGTGCAGGATGCCGAGGTGGCCGGCAAGACGGTGGAGAAGGGCCTGCTGATGGTCCACACCGGCGCCGGCAAGGGAAAGTCCACCGCCGCCTTCGGGCTGGCGATGCGGATGCTGGGGCGTGGCCGGCGCGTCGGCGTGGTGCAGTTCATCAAGGGTGCCTGGAGCACCGGCGAGCGTGGCCTGCTGGAAGCCTACGCCATGCTGGAATGGCACAGCATGGGTGAGGGCTTCACCTGGGAGACGCAGGACCGCGCGCGCGACATCGCCGCCTGCCGCCGCGCCTGGGATCAGGCGAAGCGCATGATGGCCGAGGCGGAGCTGGGCCTGCTGGTGCTGGACGAGCTGTGCATCGCGCTGCGCTACGACTACCTGCCGCTGGACGAGGTGCTGGCCGGCCTCGCCGCCCGTCCGCACGGGCTGCATGTGGTGGTGACGGGCCGCAACGCGCCACCCGCCTTGCTGGAGGCCGCCGACATGGTGACCGAGATGAAGCCGGTGAAGCACCATTTCGCCGCCGGGGTGAAGGCGCAGGAAGGCATCGAGTTCTGAAAAACTGACAGAAAAAAGAAGGGGGTCCGGGGGAATTCATTCCCCCGGCTTCTTCCGGAGTTTCTTTATATGAAGGCGCTGATGTTCCAGGGCACCGGCTCCTCCGTCGGCAAGTCCCTCCTGGTGGCGGGCTTGGCGCGCGCGCTGGCGCGGCGCGGCCTGCGCGTGCGCCCTTTCAAGCCGCAGAACATGTCCAACAACGCGGCGGTGACGGCCGAGGGCGGCGAGATCGGCCGCGCCCAGGCCTTGCAGGCGCGTGCCGCCTTCGTGCCGCCCAGCGTTCACATGAACCCCGTGCTGCTGAAGCCGCAGAGCGAGATCGGCGCGCAGGTGGTGGTGCAGGGCCGCGTGCATGCCACCGCCCGCGCGCGCGACTACCAGGCGATGAAGCCCGCCTTGCTGCCCTTCGTTCTGGACAGCTTCGCCCGCCTGCGCGGCGAGGCCGACATCGTGCTGGTGGAGGGCGCCGGCAGCGCCTCCGAGATCAACCTGCGCCGGGGCGACATCGCCAATATGGGCTTCGCCCGCGCGACGGGCACGCCCGTGGTGCTGGTGGGCGACATCGATCGCGGCGGCGTCATCGCGGCCCTGGTCGGCACCCACACGGTGCTGGAGCCGGAGGACCGCGCGCTGATCCGCGGCTTCATCGTCAACCGCATGCGCGGCGACCTCTCGCTGTTCGACGAGGGCATGGCGCAGATCGCGGCCCGCACCGGCTGGGCGCCGCTCGGCCTGGTGCCGTTCCTCGACGCCGCGCGCCACCTGCCGGCCGAGGACGCACAGGATTTGATGGACCACCTGCCGCGCCGCCCCGGCGCGCGCTGCCGCGTCGCCGTGCCGGTGCTGCCGCGCATCGCCAATTTCGACGACCTCGACCCGCTCGCCGCCGAGCCTTCGGTGGACCTCATCCTGCTGCGCCCCGGCATGCCGCTGCCGGGGGATGTGGATCTCGTCATCCTGCCCGGCTCCAAGGCCACCATCGCCGATCTCGCCGCGCTGCGCGCCGAGGGGTGGGATGTGGACATACGCGCGCATCACCGGCGCGGCGGGCATGTGCTGGGGCTGTGCGGCGGCTACCAGATGCTGGGCACCCGGCTCGACGACCCCGGCGGCGTGGAAGGCCCGCCCGGCCACGTGCCCGGCCTCGGCCTGCTGGCGGTGGAGACGGTGCTGGCGGGGGACAAGCGGCTGGAGCGCGTCCACGGCACGACGCTCGCCGATGGCCTGCCCTTCGAGGGCTACGAGATGCATATCGGCCGCAGCACGGGCGCGGACACGGCGCGGCCGCTGCTGGCGCTGGATGGCCCGGGGCGGGTGGAGGGCGCCGTCTCGGCCGATGGGCGCGTGGCCGGCACCTATGTGCACGGGCTCTTCGCGGCCGATGCGCAGCGCGCGGCGTGGCTGGCACGGATCGGCGCCGTCGCGGCGCCGCGGGATCATGAGGCGGGGATCGAAAGGGCGCTCGATGCGCTGGCGGCGCATCTGGAGCGGCACGTCGATATCGAAGGGCTGCTGAAGGTCGGGGGAATGAATTCCCCCGAACCCCCTTCTTCTTCCTGCCAGTTTTAGGCGGCGGCGCGCTTTTCCGTTGCGCTGAAACCGATCTTGCCGAACTCGGCGAAGACATGGTCCGCCCAGCAGGCGATGTCGCAGCGCTGCACGGCGGCCTCCATGCGGCGCATCCGCTCGGCGGCCTCGGCTGCCGGCATGTCCAGCGCCTCGTCCAGCGCGCGGTCGAGGTTGCGCTTGGAGTAGGGGTTGGTCAGCAGCGCATCCGGCAGCTCCACCGCGCAGCCGGCGAACTCGGAGAGCACCAGCGCGCCGGGCGTGCCGGCCTTGGCCGCCACGTATTCCTTCGCCACCAGGTTCAGCCCGTCGCGCAGCGGCGTGGTCAGGCAGATATCGGCGGCGTGGTAGTAGGAGAGCAGCGTCTCGAAGGGCGTCGAGTTGCTGAACAGCACCACCGGCGTCCAGTCCAGCTTGGAGAAGCGGCCGTTGATGCGGCCCACCGTCGCCTCGATGTTGCGCTGGGTGTCGTCATACACCTTCATCGAGGCGGCGGCGCGCACCGAGGTGACGACCAGCTTCACCTGCCCGATCAGCTCCGGCCGCCGCTCCAGCAGCCGCTCGAAGCCTTCCATCGCCTCGATCATGCCCTTGGTGTAGTCGGTGCGGCCGACGGCCATGATCAGGCGGCGGTCACCCAGCCCCTCGCGGATTTCGCGCTGGATGGCGCGGCTGGCGGGCTTCTCCACCACGCTGCGGATCAGCGCCGCGTCGGTGCCCACGGGGGCGCTGTCCAGCGCCACGGTGCGGCCGCCAACGCGCAGCTTCACCGGCATGTCCGGCTCCGACAGCGCCTGGCCCATGGCGCCGAAGCCAGCGTCCACCGGCACGGTCTCGGCGATCTCGGCGCCGCCCAGGGCGCGCGCCAGCTCGGCGAAGTTGCGGGCGTAGCGCGGGATGTGGAAGCCCACCAGGTCGCAGGCCAGCAGGCTCTCCAGAATCTCCTGGCGCCAGGGCAGGATGTTGAACACATCCGCCGCCGGGAAGGGCGTGTGGTGGAAGAAGGCGATCTTCGCCTTCGGCTTCAGCTGCCGCAGATAGGCCGGCACCAGCCAGAGATTGTAGTCGTGGATCCAGATGACGGCGTCATCCTCCGCCTGCGCGGCGGCGGCCTCGGCGAACTTGCGGTTCACCGAGCGGAAGGTGTCCCAGTCCACGTTGTCGTAGCTGAACAGCCAGGGGAAGGAGTGCAGCACCGGCCACAGCGCCTCCTTGGAGGTGACGTGGTAGAAGCTCTCCACCTCCTCCGGCGTCAGCGGCAGGCGCGAGACGGTGTAGCCGCCATTGACGTCGTCGATGTGCACGACGCGCTCGAACGCCTCGCCCGGCTGCGCGTGCTTCCAGGCGACCCAGGCGCCCGCACCCGGCTCGGTGCGCTGAAAGAAGGATTTCAGCGTCGGCACGATGCCGTTCGGGCTGCGGTTGGGGCGGAACACCACCTTGCCGTCCTCCACCGCCTCCTCATAGGGCTGCCGGTGGTAGACGATGACGAGGGAAGACTTCTTCGTGCTCATGCCACGGCCTCCGGCAGCAGGTTGAAATGGCGGATGGCCTCGGCGATGCCCGCCGCGCCCGGCGCGGAAGACCGGAAGATGCCCTCCACCCCGCGCAGCGCCTCGACCAGGCGCGGCTCGGAATTGCCGACGGCGACGCCCTTCAGCCCCGTCTGGAACAGCGAGAGGTCGTTCATCGTGTCGCCCGCCGTCAGCACGCGCTGCGCCGGCAGGCCGAGCGCCTGCACCAGCCGCAGCAGCGTCGGCCCCTTGGCGATGCCGCGCGGCAGCACGTCGAAAAAGGTGTCGGCGGAGAGGATGCAGTCGAAGCCCGCCTCCTCCACCTTGCGCACCGTCCCGGGCCGCAGCGTGGCGGGGTCGTAGTAGTAGCTGACGCGGTGGCGGAAGGCGGTGGGCTGCGGGCGCAGGCCGGGCTCGCCTTCCAGCATCGCGCGCACGCGGTCGCCGGCATCGTCCCAGCGCGCCACGATCTCGGCCTCCAGCGTCGGGATCGGCGCGAAGGTGGCGCCGTCGAACACCGAGGTGCCGACATCGCCGATGATGTAGTGCGGCCGCGGCATGCCGGGCTGCGCCACCAGGTCGCGGATGAAGCCGATGTCGCGCCCGGTGACGAAGACCAGCAGCACGTCGTCGCGCGCCGTCAGCTCCTCATAGAGGGCGCGGCGCTGCGATTCGGAGCCGCCGAGGAAGGTGCCGTCGAGGTCGGTGGCGAGCACCAGGCCGAGATGGCTCATGCGCGGGGCGTTCATGCGAACACCCGCTTCGCCTGCGGCGTGGAGAGCGCCGGGTGGGCGATGCTGGCGCGGTGCTCCAGCGCGCGCGGCTCGGCGCGCAGCGGGCCGGTCAGCAGCGCGGCGATGGCGCGGTCGATCGACAGGCCACGGTGGACGATGCGGTCCACCGCCTCGCAGATCGGCATCTGCACGCCGAGGCGCTGGGCCAGGGCCAGCACGGAGCGGGCATTGGCCACGCCCTCGACCACCGCGCCCTTCGCCGTGTCCGGCTTGCGGCCGGCGCCCAGCGCCTGGCCGTAGGAGAAGTTTCGCGACTGCTCGGAGGAGCAGGTGAGCATCACGTCGCCGGCGCCGGAGAGGCCCAGCACCGTCTCCGCCCGGCCGCCAAGCGCCACGCTCAGGCGGCTGATCTCGGCCAGGCCGCGGGCCAGCAGCGCCGCGCGCGGATTGGAGCCCATGCCGCGCCCGGCGATGATGCCGGAGGCCACGGCCAGCACGTTCTTCACCGCGCCGCTGACCTCGACGCCCACCGGGTCGTCCGAGAGGTAGGGGCGGAAGGTCTCGCTGGCCAGCGTCACGGCGATGCGCCCGGCGAGGTGGTCGGGGCCGAACAGGCCCTGCGCGCCGGCGGGGGCGGCGATGGTCACGGCGGTCGGCTGGTCCTCCGCCACCTCGGCGGCGAAGCTCGGGCCGGAGAGCACGGCCTGCGGCCGGTCCGGCATCTCCTCGGCCACCACCTGCGTCATCAGCGCGCCGCTGTCGGCCTCGACGCCCTTGGAGCAGAGCACGACGGGCACGCCCGGCGGCAGCAGCGCCTCGACCCGCGCCGCCACGGCGCGCAGGTGCTGCGACGGGATCACCAGCACGGCCAGTTCGGCACCGCGCAGCGCGGCCTCCAAATCGGCGGTGACGGCGATGGGGCGGGGGATTTCATGCGCGGGCAGGAAGGGGTTGCGGCCGGTGCTGTTGATCTCGGCCACCGCGCTCTCCTCGCGGATCCAGAGGCGGGTCTGCCGGCCGGCACGGTGCGCGGTCAGGGCCAGGGCGGTGCCCCAGGCGCCACCCCCGATGACGGCGACGCGGCCGAAGGGGGTGGGGTCGTGAAGATCGGTGGTCTGGGTGGCGTGTCCGGTGTTCGGCAACGGAAGGCCCTCCGCATTCTTGGGCGGCCCGGGACACGGTGCGCGAGGCGGTGTGCCGGAAGGGGCCGCGAGGGGACAGATCAGGTACGGCGTCAGCCGCTGATGGATGCGTCTCACGAAGTTGTGGAGGCACTAACCTGCTGTGCTGCGCCGCAAAAATCAAGTCCAGATTGAGGCAAATTTCGGGCGGCTTGGAAATCGCGGGGAGATCTGAAAGTTAATTTGATCGTTACTTTGGATTCCGATGCCTCATGTAACCGGCATGAACCCATCGCGTGTCGTGGAAGTCGGCTTCATGTCCTTATCGTAAGTTTCTATTTTCTGCATTTTGGATGGGCGCCCAGGAATGACTTGGGCGGACTTCCCGTTGCGGATGTTCGCCGGTTCAGGCGAGGCCCAGGACCAGCGCGGCCAGCGCCGCCACCGCCCCGCCCTGCAGGAGGCAGGCATGGCGGTAGAGTGCCAGGGCGCGGCGCAGGTCGGCCGGTCCGGCCCCGGCGCGGCCATCACCCATCCAGCCATCCTCGACACGGGTGTTGCCATAGACGCGCGGCCCGGCCAGGCGCAGCCCGAGGGCGCCGGCCATCGCCGCCTCCGGCCAGCCGGCATTGGGCGAGCGGTGGTGCCGCGCATCCCGCCGCACCGCACGCCAGGCGCCGCGCGCATCGGCGCCGCGCGTCGCCGCCGCCGCCAGGATCAGCCACAGCGCGGCGAGTCGCGAGGCGGGCAGGTTCACCCCGTCATCCAGCCGGGCGGCGGCCCAGCCGAAGGCCGCGTGGCGCGGCGTGCGGTGGCCGATCATGCTGTCGGCGGTGTTGATGGCCTTGTAGAGCACCGCCCCCGGCAGGCCGAGCACGCCGCACCAGAAGGCAGGCGCCACCACGCCATCGGAGAAGTTCTCGGCCAGGCTCTCGATGGCGGCACGGGCGACGCCCGCCTCGTCCAGCGTGGCCGGGTTGCGGCCGACGATCATCGCCACGGCGGCGCGGCCGCCTTCCAGACCGTCGCGCTCCAGACCCTCGGCCACGGCGGCCACGTGCTCGTGCAGGCTGCGCTGGGCCGGCAGGGTGGCGGCCAGCACGGCCAGCAGCGGCACCGCCAGCGCCAGCGGCAGCGCCGCCAGCCGCACCGCCCGCGCCAGCGCCGCGGGCACGCCGCAGGCCAGCAGCAGCAGCGCCAGCGCCAGCACGCCGCGCGCCTTGCGCCGCGCGAAGGGCAGCGTGTCGTGGTTCAGCGCGCGGTCGAGCCGGGCGATCAGCGCGCCCATCCACACCACCGGGTGGCGGATGGCGGAATAGAGCGGCCTGGGGTAGCCGAGAGCGGCTTCGAGCAGCAGCGCCCCGGCGAGGATCAACAGGGTGGTGTGCAGCGGGGCCATGGCGCGGTGTCCGGGAAGAGCGGCGGAGGGGCTAGCATGGCGGCAGTTGGGGCGGAACAGAGCGGGGCGGGACAGGGCGGGGCGGGACAGGGCGGGGCGGAAGGCGGCCTGATGGAGCATGGCGGGCGGCTCGGCGCGGCGCGGCGGCAATTCCCCGGCGCGCCGGAGCCGTTCCTCGACCTCTCCACCGGCATCAACCCCATCCCCTGGCCGGTGCCGCCGCTGCCGCCCGAGGCCTTCACCCGCCTGCCCGAGCCGGAGGCGGAGGCTGCGCTGCGCGCCGTGGCCGCCGCGGCCTATGGCGCCGCCGACCCGGCGATGGTGGCGGCCGCGCCGGGCACGCAGCTGCTCATCCAGCTGCTGCCGCGCCTGTTCCCGCAGCCGGCGCTGCGCGTGCTCTCGCCCACCTATGCCGAACACGCCGCCTGCTGGCGCGCCGCCGGCACGGCGGTGGCGGAGGTGGCGAGCTTCGCCGCGCTGGACGGCCCAGCGGACGGCCCTGGTGCCGCGCTGCTCTGCAACCCCAACAACCCGGATGGCCGCCGCTATGCGCCCGAGGAGCTGCGCGCCCTGGCCGACCGCATGGCGGCGCGCGGCGGCCTGCTGGTGGTGGACGAGGCCTTCGCCGAGCTGGAGCCGGACACGCCCGGCGCCGCCGCCCTGCTGCCGCACCCGGCGCTGATCCTGCTGCGCTCCTTCGGCAAGAGCCACGGCCTGGCGGGGGTGCGGCTGGGCTTCGCGCTGGCCGCGCCGGAGCGGGCGGCGGCGATCCGCGCGGCGCTGGGGCCCTGGGCGGTGTCCGGCCCGGCGCTCGCCATCGGCCGCGC
>NZ_JBHSCH010000106.1:0-9563 GCF_042651065.1 Teichococcus aestuarii | reverse complement strand
AGACGCGCCCGTCTCCATCCAGACCATGACCAATACCCTGACCCAGGATGCCGCCGCGACGCCGCCCGCCGCTTCCCCGCCCGCCGAGGCCGCGCCGCCGGCCAACCGCATCGTGCTGCGCGCCACCCAGGAGAGTTGGATCCGGGTGCGGGAGGCCCGGGGCAACCGCGTGGTGTTCGAGCGGGTGCTGCGCCCGGGCGAGACCTACGAGGTGCCGCAGACCCCTGGCCTGCTGCTCAACACCGGCCGCATCGAGGGGCTGGTGGCCGAGGTGGATGGCGTGGCCTCGCCGGCCTTCGCCGACAATATCGGCGTGCGGCGGGATATCCTGCTGGACCCGGCCCGGCTGCGCGAGGCGCAGCCGGGGCAGCTCCCCACCCGCTGAGGGCCGCCACGAAAGCGTAACACGCCGCGGCCCCGGGAAACGCGGCCCCCGGCAGGTCCGTGACTTGGCCGGGACTTGGCCGGCGGGCGCTGTGCTGCCATATCGGCCCCATGCCGAAGCGGGAGGCCTGACCGCCATGTCCTATCGTCCCTACCAGCAGATCCTGCGCCGCAAGTCCCGGCAGATCCGTGTCGGCAAGGTGCTGGTCGGCGGAGACGCGCCCGTCTCCATCCAGACCATGACCAATACCCTGACCCAGGATGCCGCCGCGACCATCGCGCAGATCCGCCTCTCCGAGCTGGCGGGGGTGGATATCGTCCGCGTCTCCTGCCCCGACGAGGAATCGACCGCCGCCCTCGCCGAGATCGTGCGCGAGGTGAACGTGCCGATCGTGGCGGACATCCACTTCCACTATAAGCGCGCCATCGAGGCCGCCGAGGCGGGCGCCGCCTGCCTGCGCATCAACCCGGGCAATATCGGCTCGAAGGAGCGCGTGAAGGAAGTCGTGAAGGCCGCGCGCGACCATGGCTGCTCCATCCGCATCGGCGTCAACGCCGGCAGCCTGGAGCGGCACCTGCTGGAGAAGTATGGCGAGCCGAACCCGGAGGCGCTGGTGGAATCCGCCCTCTGGCACGCCGCCCACCTGCAGGAGCTGGACTTCCACGAGTTCAAGATCAGCGTGAAGGCGTCCGACGTGTTCCTGGCCGTCGCCGCCTACCAGCAGCTGGCCGAGGCCTGCGACCACCCGCTGCACATCGGCATCACCGAGGCGGGCGGCAAGCGCACCGGCACGGTGAAGTCCTCGATCGGCCTCGGTTCCCTGCTCTGGGCCGGCATCGGGGACACGATGCGCGTCTCCCTCTCCGCTGAGCCGGAGGAGGAGGTGCATGTGGGCTGGGACATCCTGAAGTCGCTCGGCATCCGCCACCGCGGCGTCAAGATCATCTCCTGCCCCTCCTGCGCCCGGCAGGGCTTCAACGTCATCAAGACGGTGGAGGCGCTGGAGGAGCGGCTGGCGCATATCGAGACGCCGCTGACGCTCTCCATCATCGGCTGCGTGGTGAACGGGCCGGGCGAGGCGCTGATGACCGATATCGGTGTCACGGGGGGCGGCGCGGGGCGGCATATGGTGTATCACGCCGGCCGCACCGACCACACCGTGGCGGGCGAGAACATGGTCGATCACATCGTGGAACTGGTCGAGAAGAAGGCCGCGGAGATCGCCGCGGCCCCGGCCAGCCAGGCGGCGGAGTAACTGTCTTGAGCGGAATGCAGCCGGTACGCGGCACCAAGGACCTGATCGGCGAAGGCTTCCGCCGCCACCACCACGTCATCGAGACGGCGCGCCACGTCACCACCCTCTACGGGCTGGAGGAGTGGGCGACGCCGATCTTCGAGGCCACCGGCGTCTTCGCCCGCACCCTGGGCGACACCTCCGACGTGGTGACGAAGGAGATGTACACCTTCGAGGACCGCGGCGGCGATTCCGTCACGCTGCGGCCCGAGAACACGGCGGGCATCTGCCGGGCGCTGGTCTCCAACGGGCTGACCCAGGGCGGGCTGCCCCGCAAGGTGTTCTATGCCGGCCCGATGTTCCGCTACGAGCGGCCGCAGAAGGGCCGCTACCGGCAGTTCCACCAGATCGGCGCCGAGATCCTGGGCGCGGCCGAGCCGCTGGCCGATGCCGAGGTGATCGCCTGCGGCTGGCAGATCCTGCAGCATCTCGGCATCGATGACGGGGTGGTGCTGGAGATCAACACGCTGGGCGACGCCACCAGCCGCGACGCCTACCGCGCCGCGCTGGTCGCCTACTTCACCGAGCACCGGGAGAAGCTCTCCGCCGACAGCCAGCTGCGGCTGGAGAAGAACCCGATGCGCATCCTCGACAGCAAGGATGCCGGGGACCGCGCCCTGGTGGCCGGCGCCCCCACCATCCACGAGCACCTGACGCCCGAGGCGGCCGAGTTCTACGCCGCCGTGAAGCGCCATCTCGACCTGCTGGGCGTGCCCTACCGCGACAATCCGCGCATCGTGCGCGGGCTCGACTACTACAGCCATACCGCCTTCGAGTTCGTCACCGACCGGCTGGGCGCCCAGGGCACGGTGATGGCCGGCGGCCGCTATGATGGGCTGGTGCAGGAGATGGGCGGCCCGCCCACTCCCTGTGTCGGCTGGGCGGCGGGGGTGGAGCGGCTGGCGGAGCTGCTGGAGGAGACGCCGGAGGCCAGCCCGCCCGTCGCCGTCATCCCCGTCAGCGCCGCCGAGGAGGCGCCGGCCCTGCTGCTGACCCAGACGCTGCGCGCCTCCGGCGTGCCGGCCGAGATTGCCTACAAGGGCAACCTCAAGAAGCGCATGGAGCGGGCCAACCGCACCGGCGCCCAGGCCGCCGTGATCCTCGGCGAGAGCGAGGTGGCCGAGGGCGTGGTGGTGGTCCGCAACCTCTCGGACGGCACGCAGGAGCGCGTCGGCATGCCGGGCCTGCTCTCGGCGCTGGCCGCCGCGGGGGTGGTGGACGCCATGCTGGAGCAGGTGGTGGAAGGGCTGGAGGAAGGCCTCGGCCCCGACCCGGACGACGCCGAAGACTGATCCCTTCCGGCGCGGCCTCGCGGCCGCGCCGCCGCTGTTTGAACTTTGAATGGCAGGCGGCCACCCGGCCCGCCTGCCATGGACCGATCGCATGAGCCTTTCCGAGAAGCTGGACCGCGTCCTCTATCGCGCCGACGAGCTGCGCGCCCTGCTGGAGACGGCGGATGGCGCGCAGGTGGGGGTACTGTCGAAGGAGCTGTCCGAGCTGGAGCCGCTGGTGGCGCGGGTGAACGCCCTGCGCGCCGCCGAGTGCGCCCGCGACGAGGCGGAGGCGCTGATGGCCGACCCCGAGATGCGCGAGCTGGCGGAGGCCGAGTTCTACGCCCAGCGCGACGCCGTGCCGGCGCTGGAGCGGGAGATCCGCCTGGCGCTGCTGCCGCGCGACGCGGCGGATGAGGGCAGCGCCATCCTGGAGATCCGCCCCGCCGCCGGCGGAGACGAGGCGGGGCTGTTCGCCGCCGAGCTGTTCGCCGCCTACCAGCGCTACGCGCCGACGCGCGGCTGGCGCTTCGGCATCCTCGACTACGACGAATCCGAGCTGGGCGGCATCCGGGGCGCGGTGGCCGAGATCGAGGGCAGGGGGGTGTTCGCCCGGCTGAAGTTCGAGAGTGGCGTGCATCGGGTGCAGCGCGTGCCGGCCACCGAGACGCAGGGGCGCATCCACACCTCCACCGTGACGGTGGCGGTGCTGCCGCAGGCGGAGGAGGTGGATGTGCAGATCAACGAGAGCGACCTGCGGATCGACACCTACCGCGCCAGCGGCGCCGGCGGCCAGCACGTCAACAAGACGGACAGCGCCGTGCGCATCACCCACATCCCCACCGGCACGGTGGTGGCGATGCAGGAGGAGCGCAGCCAGCACAAGAACCGCGCCAAGGCGATGAAGGTGCTGCGCGCCCGGCTCTACGAGGCGCAGCGCAGCCAGGCCAGCGCCAGCCGCTCGGCCGACCGGCGCGCCCAGGTCGGCACCGGCGACCGCTCGGAGCGCATCCGCACCTACAACTTCCCGCAGGGGCGGGTGACGGACCACCGCATCGGCCTGACCCTGCACAAGATCGACCGCGTCATGCAGGGCGAGTTCGACGAGCTGTTCGACGCGCTGACCGCCGAGGACGAGGCGGCGCGGCTGGCGGCCGAGGGTGTCTGACGCCGGGTGCCCCGATCCGGCAGGCAGCGTCGGCGGCTTCCTCTGCCGGGCCGGGCAGCATCTACGCGCCGCCGCTATCGAGACGCCGCGGCTGGAGGCCCGCCTGCTGCTGGCCGAGGCCATGGGGGTGGAGCAGGCGGCGCTGCTGCGCGAGCCCCGCGCCCCGGTGCCGCCCGAGGCCGCCACCCGCTTCGGCGACCTGCTGCGCCGCCGGCTGACGCATGAGCCGATGGCCTTCCTGCTCGGCCGCCAGGGCTTCTGGACGCTGGAGCTGGAAGTCTCGCCCGAGACGCTGATCCCGCGCGCGGATTCGGAGGCGATCGTCGAGGCGGCGCTGGCGGCATTTCCCCGGCCGGGGGCGCGCGTGCTGGACCTCGGCACCGGCACGGGATGCCTGCTGCTGGCGGTGCTCTCGGAATGGCCGGAAGCCTTCGGGGTGGGGGTGGATCTCGCTCCCGGCGCCGCCGCGCTGGCGGCCCGCAACGCGGCCACCAACGGCCTGGGCGGGCGGTCCGCCTTCCTGGCAGGCGACTGGGCCACGGCGCTCTCCGGCCGGTTCGACCTGGTGCTGTCCAACCCGCCCTATATCGAGAGCGCCGCCATTCCCGCCCTGATGCCCGAGGTGGCGGCGCATGAGCCGGCGCGGGCGCTGGATGGCGGCGCGGACGGGCTGGAGGCCTATCGGCGCATCGTCGCGGCGCTTCCCGCCCTGCTCCAGCCGCAGGGCTGCGCCGTGCTGGAGTTGGGGCTGGGCCAGCGCGAGGCGGTTTCCGCCCTTGCGGAGGCGGCGGGGCTTGCGATTCGCGGCTGCCATGCCGATCTGGGTGGCGTCGAGCGGGCCCTGGTTCTGGGCCGCCAAGCGGGGCTGGGCTGAAAAAACCGTTTGGCGGCGGTGCAGCACGCCGCTAGGGTGGCTTTGCGGCCCCGGGCGGATGATCCCCCCGGTTGGACACGCCGGGAAGGCCCATGTGGCGGAATGCCATCGCCCCCCGGCCCCGCAGCGATGCAACTCCATCAGCAAGCCCCCTGGTGCGCTGTGGTCCGTGATGGATCACCTCTCCACCGGATGGCGCGAGCATGAGACGGCGAACGCAACACCGATGAACATGAAACGCATGCGCGGCCGCGGCGGCCATCGCCATGGTGGCGGCGGCGGTGGCGGCGGCGGCGGCGGTCAATTCCGCCAAAGCAACCACCAGCCCATGAACCGCAACCATGTGTTCGACTCGAATGGGCCGGACATGCGGCTGCGTGGCACGGCCCAGCAGCTCTTCGAGAAGTATCTGCAGCTCGGGCGCGACGCGACGGGCGCCGGTGACCGCGTGATGGCCGAGAGCTACTTCCAGCACGCCGAGCACTATTTCCGCATCCTCAACGCCATGGCCCAGGCCGTGCAGGCGCAGCAGGGCCAGGCGCCGCGGCGCCAGCAGAACGGCGCCGACGGCCAGGAAGGTGGCGGAGGAGAAGGGGAGGGCGGCGAGATGAGCGGCCAGTCCCAGTCCGGTGGCTACGAGCCGGACGGCAACGAGCCGGCCGAGCAGCGCGAGACGGTTCAGTAACCCCATTCCTGGCGGGGCGCGGCCATGTGGGCCGCCCTCGCCGGTGGGTTTGGCCGCCCGGGCGCGGTTCTCCTCAGGCGGCGGTTTCCAGCGCCTCCAGCGCGTCGCCCAGCGCGACCTTGCCGCCTTCCACCACGGTGGCGTGAACCCCCAGATCGGCATGGCCGAAATGCTGCCGCAGCAGGCGCGGTACGTCGGCATCCCGCTCGCCCGTCTGCAGGTTCACCTGCGTGGCCGGGCAGCGCACGGTGCGCTTGAACACCGAGAGCCGGGCGCCGCCCAGCAGCACCTCCTGCCCCACCCAGCCGAACTCCGCCCAGGCCGGCAGGCCGGTGAAGTAGATGTTGGCACGGAAACGCAGCGGGTCGAGCCGCAGGCCGGTGGCCTTCTCGAGCGCCGCGATGCTGGCCATGTTGATCAGCGAGATGCCCTTGGCCTTCTGGTCGGTGAAGGCGTGGCCGGGCGCCTCGGTGAAGCGCGGCGTGCCGCGCGCCTCCTCGCCCAGGTAGCGGGTCAGCAGCGCGGCGATGGCGGCGCGGCCCTCGGCGGTGCGGGTGTCGGCCTGCAGCGGGGCCTCGCCCGGCACGCGCAGCGACAGGATGCCGGCGCGGTCGTCATAGGCGGAGGCGACGAGCGCCAGCCGGGCATTGGCCATCAGGCAGGCGAAGTTCTGCTTGGGCAGGAAGCGCGGCGCCGCTTCCTCGAAGGGCGCATCGCCCTGCACGAGCGCGAAGCGGCGGTCATGGGCGATGCATTCGCCGGGGCGCAGCTCCACCGCCTCCAGCGCCTCGGCCGAGAGGCCCTTCACGGGGTAGCGGTAGAGATGCTCGACGCGCATAGGCTCAGCTCCTGCTTTTTTCGCGCACGCGCCCTTGAAGGGCCGTGTTTCCCCATACCACATTCGATCTGACAGCGGTGCCCGGTGTCGCCTTCGGGGGCGTCGGGGCCGGTTGCCTCACCGGAGGGACCATCACATGGACATCGAGAAATTCACCGAGCGCGCCCGCGGCTTCCTGCAGGCGGCACAGACCATCGCGATCCGCGAATACCACCAGCGCATCACCGCCGAGCACCTGCTGAAGGCGCTGCTCGACGACGAGCAGGGCGCCGCCGCCGGCCTGATCCGCGCCGCCGGCGCCGACCCGAAGCCGGTGCTGGAGAAGGTCGAGGCCGAGCTGGCCAAGCTGCCGCGCGTGCAGGGTGGCGGCGCCGGGCAGCCCCAGTTCATGCCCGACATCGTGCGGGTGCTGGACGCGGCGCAGCAGCAGGCGAACAAGGCCGGCGACGCCTATGTGGCGCAGGACCGGCTGCTGACCGCGCTCGCCGCGAGCGACACGCCGGCCGGCCGCGCGCTGGTCGCCGCCGGCGCCACGGCGCAGAAGCTGGACGGGGCGATCGCCGCCATCCGCAAGGGCCGCACCGTGGACAGCGCCAATGCCGAGCAGCAGTTCGACGCGCTGAAGAAGTACGCCCGCGACCTCACCGCCGCGGCGCGCGAGGGCAAGCTCGACCCGGTGATCGGCCGTGACGAGGAGATCCGCCGCGCCATCCAGGTGCTGGCGCGGCGCACCAAGAACAATCCGGTGCTGATCGGCGAACCGGGCGTGGGCAAGACCGCCATCGTCGAGGGGCTGGCGCTGCGCATCGTCAATGGCGACGTGCCGGAGGCGCTGCGCGACAAGAAGGTGCTGGCGCTCGACCTCGGCGCCATGGTGGCCGGCGCCAAGTACCGCGGCGAGTTCGAGGAGCGGCTGAAGGGCGTGCTCACCGAGGTCGAGAAGGCCGCGGGCGAGATCGTCCTCTTCATCGACGAGATGCACACGCTGGTGGGCGCGGGCAAGGCGGATGGCGCGATGGACGCCTCCAACCTGCTGAAGCCGGCCCTGGCGCGTGGCGAGCTGCACTGCATCGGCGCGACCACGCTGGATGAATACCGCAAGCATGTGGAGAAGGACGCGGCGCTGGCGCGGCGCTTCCAGCCGGTGTTCGTGGGCGAGCCGACGGTGGAGGACACCATCTCCATCCTGCGCGGCATCAAGGAGAAGTACGAGCTGCACCACGGCGTGCGGATTGCCGACTCCGCGCTGGTGGCGGCGGCGACGCTGTCCAACCGCTACATCACCGACCGCTTCCTGCCCGACAAGGCGATCGACCTGATGGACGAGGCGGCGAGCCGCCTGCGCATGCAGGTGGACAGCAAGCCGGAGGAGCTGGACGAGGTGGACCGGCGCCTGCTGATGCTCAAGATCGAGCGCGAGGCGCTGAAGAAGGAGGAGGACACGGCGAGCCGCGACCGCCTGGTTCGGCTGGAGCGCGAGCTGTCCGAGTTGGAGGAGCGCTCCAACGCCATGGCCGCGGCCTGGCAGGCGGAGAAGGACAAGCTCGGCGCCGCCCAGAAGGCCAAGGAGGAGCTGGACCGCGCCCGCACCGAGGTGGAGGTGGCGCAGCGCAAGGGCGACTACGCCCGCGCCGGCGAGCTGACCTACAGCGTGATCCCGAAGCTGGAGCGGCAGATCGCCGAGGCAGGGGGCGAGGGCGGCAAGCTGGTCAACGAGGCGGTGACCGACGAGGGCATCGCCGCCGTGGTCAGCCGCTGGACCGGCATCCCGGTGGACAAGATGCTGGAGGGCGAGCGCGCCAAGCTGATGCGCATGGAGGACATGCTCCGCCAGCGCGTGGTCGGCCAGGAGGAGGCGCTGGAGGCGGTGTCGAAGGCAGTGCGGCGCGCCCGCGCCGGGCTGCAGGACCCGAACCGGCCGATGGGCTCCTTCCTGTTCCTGGGGCCCACCGGCGTCGGCAAGACCGAGCTGACCAAGGCCATCGCCGGCTTCCTGTTCGACGATGAGAAGGCGCTGCTGCGGATCGACATGTCGGAGTACATGGAGAAGCACGCGGTGGCCCGGCTGATCGGCGCGCCCCCCGGCTATGTCGGCTATGAGGAGGGCGGCGCGCTGACCGAGGCGGTGCGGCGCCGGCCCTACCAGGTGATCCTGTTCGACGAGGTGGAGAAGGCGCATGAGGACGTGTTCAACGTCCTGCTCCAGGTGCTCGACGACGGGCGGCTGACGGACGGGCAGGGGCGGACGGTCGATTTCCGCAACACCCTGATCGTGCTGACCAGCAATCTCGGCTCCGAGATCCTGGCGGCGCAGCCTGAAGGCGAGGATGTGGACCTGGTGCGCGGGCAGGTGATGAACGTGGTGCGCAGCCGCTTCCGCCCCGAGTTCCTCAACCGGCTGGACGAGATCGTGCTGTTCCGGCGCCTGGCGCGGAAGGATATGGGCTCGATCGTGCAGATCCAGCTTGGCCGGCTGCGCCAGCTGCTGGAGGACCGCAAGATCACGCTGGAGTTGGACCCGTCGGCGACCGACTGGCTGGCCGAGGCGGGGTACGACCCGGTCTATGGCGCGCGCCCGCTGAAGCGGGTGATCCAGCGCAACCTGCAGGACCAGCTCGCCGGCCTGCTCCTGGAGGGCCGCGTGACCGATGGCAGCGCGGTCAAGGTGACGGCGGGTGTCGAGGGGTTGGAACTCGCGGTGTAGGTTTTTTGAACCGCCTGCGGAATTTCCGTTAAACCTGTTTGACAGGGATGGGAGCCGGACGTAAAAGCCGGCTCCCGACGCTGAGGCGCTTCGAAAGAAACGGTTTCAGCGAGGGCGCCAAAAAGATTTGGCGGGGCGGTTGACGGGGCCGGAGAGCGGCGCTAGATACCCCACCCCGCCAGGAACTCTGGCGAGGTTGAGTGAAAGGTTCATGCGGCAGATTGCTGCATCGCACTGCAAAGCTCAAGCGTTGATTGAAAATTGCATCGGGTTTTCTGGAAGTATTAAGAAGCTTGGTTTGGTTTGACCTTTTTGGGTTGGGCTGAGTGGGTTTCATGCTTTTG
>NZ_JBHSCH010000105.1:0-10648 GCF_042651065.1 Teichococcus aestuarii | reverse complement strand
CGCAAGCCGCCGGTCTTCATGAAGGGCGGCGACACGATGGAGATCGAGATCGAGGGCATCGGCACCCTCGTCAACACCGTCGAGGACGAGGCCTGAAACGATGCCGGGCGAGAGGCTCCAGGGCGCCGCAACCGGGGCGCCCAGCATCACCCTCTCCTTCGACAACGGGCCTGAGCCGGAGGTGACACCGGGCGTGCTGGAGGTGCTGCGGCGGCGCGGCCTTCCCGCCACCTTCTTCGTCCTCGGGCACAAGCTGGCGACGCATCGCGCTTTGGCGGAACGGGCGCATGCCGAGGGCCACTGGATCGGCAATCACACCTGGAGCCATGCCGGGCCGCTGGGTGACGCTCCCGGCGGCGCCGCAGCCGCTGAGGCGGAGATCGCCCGTACCCAGGAGCTGATCGGCGATCTCTCGCACGAACACCGGCTGTTCCGCCCGCAGGGCGGCGGCGGCGCCCTGGGCCCGCACCTGCTGAGCCAAGCCGCGCTCGACCTCCTGACGCACGGCGCTTTCACCTGCGTGCTGTGGAATGCCGTGCCGGGCGACTTCCGCGATCCGGATGGCTGGGTGGATCGGGCGCTGGACATGTGCCGCGGCCCGGGGCCCGTCGTGCTGGTCCTGCACGACCTGCCGAATGGCGCCATGCGCCACCTGGACCGCTTCCTCGGCAGCCTGGCCGACCAGGGCGCTCAATTCACGCAGGAGTTTCCGGACTCCTGTGTTCCGCTCCGTCGCGGCATCGCCACAGGGTCCGTCACCAACTACGTCAATTCTCGCGCAGGAGCCTCCGCATGACATTCGCCACACGCCGCGCCCTGCTGGGCGGGCTTGCCGCCGCGCCACTGCTGGCCCGCTACGGTGCCGCACAGGCGCAGGGCACATGGCCGGACCGGCCGATCCGCCTCGTCGTACCTTTCGGCGCCGGCACCACGACGGATGCGCTCGGCCGCATCCTGGGCGACGCGCTGGCGAAGGATGTCGGGCAGCCCGTGGTGGTGGAGAACCGCGCCGGCGCCGGCGGCAATGTCGGCGCGCAGGCCGTCGCGCAGGCGGCTGGCGATGGCTACACGCTGCTGCTCGGCACCAACGGCACGCACGGCATCAACAGCAGCCTCTTCCCCAATCTGGGCTTCGATCCGGTGAAGGACTTCACCCCGATCGCGCCCTTCGTCACCACGCCATCCGTGCTGGGCGTGCCGGTCGCCCTGAAGGCCAATTCCCTGGCGGAGCTGATCGCGCTGACCAAGGAGAAGCCGCTGAGCTTCGCCTCGGCAGGCAACGGCACCACGGGGCATCTCTCGCAGGCGCTGTTCAACATGCGGGCGGGGCTGGAGACGCAGCACGTTCCCTACCGCAACGCCAGCCAGGCGATCACCGACCTGATCGCCGGACGGGTGGACGGGATGTTCTATCATCCGCTCGGCCTCAAGCCGCATCTGGAGGCCGGCACGCTGAAGGCGCTTGCCGTCACATCGGCCAAGCGCATCGCCATCCTGCCCGATGTGCCGACCATGCAGGAGGCAGGGGTGGCGGATTTCGTCGTGGAAGGGCGGTGGTCGCTCTACGGCCCTGCCAAGATGCCGGCGGACATCGTGGCCCGGCTCAGCCGGGCTACCAACGCCCTGCTCGCCGACCCGGCGGCGCTCAGGACCCTGCGCGCCCAGGGCGTGGAACCGGTGGGCGGCTCGCCGGAGCAGCTCGCGGCGATGACGCGGGACGAGATCGCGAAGTGGCGGCCGGTCATCGCCGCCGCCAACATTCGTCCGGATTGAGGAAATACGGCCGGGGCTCCGGCTTGGCCAGCAACCCGGAGGCGGCACGATTCCGGTCGTCCGCACCGGGTTGGCCTGCTTTTCCCAGGCCTTGGCGCCTGCCGGCACCGTCACCCGATCAGGTGGATTCACCTGATCGGGACATATCGTGGATGAGGGAAATGTCGGGTCGGGGCGGTGCTAGCGCGCCGCCTGCGCCTGCTGGACGAACTCGGCCAGCTCACGATTATAGCGCTCCGGCTCCTCCCAGAACGGCGCGTGGCCGCTGTCGGGGTAGAGGGAAAGCCGGGCACCCGGCACGGCGGCGGCGGTGAAGCGCGCGATCGCCGGGGTCAGGATGCGGTCCTTCTCGCCATGGGTGACCAGAACGGGCAGGCGCAGCGCCCTCAGAACCGCCGCGTAGTCGGCGGGACGGCCCGAGAGGCCTGCACGCACGTAATGCGGCGCCAGCATGTTGAAGGCGAGCATGGTCTGGAAATCGGCCGGATCGGGCTGGGTGGCGAAGCAGGCGCGCAGGAACCGGATCGTGCCGTCGATGAAGCCCTCGACGCCCGGCGCCAGCATCGCCTGGGGGCCGAGCAGCCCGACATCAGGGCCCAGGAAGGCAGGGTCGCCGAGCGTGCTGCTGGCATCGACGTAGTTGATGCCGGCCACGGCATCGGCACCGTGGGCGGCGAGATAGTCGCCGACCACCCGCCCGGCATAGGACCAGCCGACCAGGACGGGACGCTGCAGCCCAAGTTCGGCGATGACGCTCCGCACATCATCGGCCCAGACCTGGCCTAGCTTGTAGAAGGCATCGCCCTGTGGCTTGGCGCTCATCCCGTGGCCGCGCAGGTCGATCGCCACCATGCGGAAGGCGCGGGCCAGCGCCGGGTCGCGCAGCTGCCGGTCCCATGACAAGGCGGCCTGCGCGAAGCCGTGCAGGAACAGGATCGCGGGTCCCTGCGGATTGCCGAATTCATATGTCGCGAGGCGCACGCCATCGGGCGAAGTGACGAAGCGCGGATTGTAGCCCGCTTTCTCCGTGGAGGCGGGCGGCTGCTGCGCGCGGGCCGCCATGGACGGGAGCAGTGAGGCTCCAAGAGCGGCCGCTCCCAGCGCCATCATATCCCGCCGGCTTGCCGGATACTGGTTCATCTTCTTTCCTCCCTCGCGGCCCGACCGCCGCCCTCGGCGATCTCCGGCCGCTGAACTGGACTCGGGCCGACGGATGCGCCGGTGCTGCCGACACGTTTGCCGCCGACATGTTCCAAACCCCGGTCGCCCCCGTCGATCGGTCCTCGGGCGGCCGCAGACGCTGAATGGCCGAGGGCGCCTTCTGCGCGAGATCCGGTCTCGTGGGCGCCCCGGGCTGCCGAAGCGGCCAGGAGGCGCAGTCCCTTCCTCCGTTCCGGCGCTAACTGGCTTGCCGCCGTGAAGCGGCGACGGCGCGGTCCACCATCTGGGGCGCCATGCCGAGATAGTTGGCCGGGTCGGTCAGCCGGTCGATGGCGGCGCGGTCCAGGTGGCGGGTGACCTCCGGGTGGCGCGCCAGGGCGTCCGCCAGCGTGCCGCCCTGTTCGTTCACCTCGCGGCAGACATCGTAGACGAGGTCGTGCGCCTCGTCGCGGCCCGTGAAGGGTGCCAGGCCCATCATCACGGCCTCGGCCACGATGAGGCCCTTGCTGAGGGCGAGGTTCTGCCGCATGCGCGCCTCGTCCACGATCAACCCGCCCAGGGCGAACTTGGCCTGGTGCAGCGAACCGGCCGTGAGGACGAAGCTCTCCGGGATCGCCATCCACTCGGCGTGCCAGGGGCCGGTCGCCCGCTCGAGATCGTGGATCATGGCGTCCAGCATCAGGCCCGCATGCTGCCGGACGCCCTTGGAGGCCGCCAGCATCAGTTCCGAGGAAATCGGGTTGCGCTTCTGCGGCATGGTCGAGGAGGCGCCGCGGCCTTTCACGAAGGGCTCGTACACCTCGCCGAACTCGGTGGAGGCCATGAGCATGATGTCGTAGGCGATCTTGCCCAGCGAGCCGGTGACGAGGCCGAGAAAATTCACCACCTCGGCGAAGCCGTCGCGGGCGACGTGCCAGGTGGTGACCGGCACGCCAAGGCCGAGTTCCTCGCAGAACGCCTGCTGGACCTCCAGCCCGCGCTCGCCGAGTGAGGCGAGCGTGCCCGCGGCGCCTGCGAACTCGCCCACGAGCACGCGGGGCCTGAGCTGCCGCAGGCGCTCGGCGTGCCGGTCGAACATGGCCAGCCAGATCGCGGCCTTGTAGCCGAAGGTGACCGGCAGGGCCTGCTGCAGGTGCGTGCGCCCGGCCATCGGCGTGTCGCGGTGCTTCGTCGCCAGCTCGGCGAGGATCTGCCGGAGGGCGCCGATCTCCGCCTCGATCACGTCCAGCCCGGCGCGGACGCGCAGCACGTCCGCCGTGTCCATGATGTCCTGGGTGGTCGCCCCCCAGTGGATGTAGCGCCCGGCCTCGCCACACTGCTTCACCAGCTGGTGGACGAGCGGCAGGATGGGATAGCCGACATTGTCGGTCTCCCTGCGCAGCAGTTCGAAGTCCAGCGCGTCGATGCTGCAGCGGGCGGCGATCTGCTCGGCAGCCTCGACCGGAATGACGCCGCAGCGCGCCTCGGCCTTCGCCAGCGCGATCTCGACCTGGATGTAGCGGGCGATCAGGGTGCGATCCGAGAAGACCTCCCGCATCCGGGGCGTTCCGAAGGCATCGCGGAACAGGCCGGAGTCAATGACGGTGGTCGCGGAAGCGAATGATGCCACGGGAACTCTCTCGGGGGTCGGTGGTTTCGAACATGCTCGGCGGATGGCCGCCCAGGCTGGCCATCCTGTTCTCGGAAGCGCCCTATTCGGGCTTCACCCCCGCCTCTGCCAGGACGCCGCGCCAGCGCTCCATCTCGGCGGCGAGGAAGGCGCGGGTGCCGTCGAGGTCGGCGGCCGCCATCGGCACGTTGCCGAGCTCCGCCAGCTTGGCGACAAAGGCGGGGTCGGCGAGGGCCTTGCGGCTCTCGTCATGCAGCTTCGCCACGATCGGCGGCGGCGTGCCCGCGGGGGCGAGCAGCATGTTCCAGGTCGACATCCGGAACTTCGCCAGTTCGGGGATGCCGCTCTCCCGCACCGTCGGCAGCTCCGGCAGGAACGGCACCCGCTCGGCCGAGGTGACGGCCAGCGGCCGCACCAGGCCGCCGCGGATATTGCCCAGCGCGGTGGTCGAGGTGTCGTTCACCAGGGTGACGATGCCCGCCATCAGGTCCGCCATGGCCGGTGCCACGCCGCGATAGACGACGTGGTTCATGCGCGTGCCGGTGAGCGACAGGATCTGCACGGCGGAGACGTGGGCGGCCGAGCCGTTGCCCGCCGAGCCGTAGTCGAAGTGGTCCGGCCGCGCCCGAACCGCATCGATCAGGTCCTTGAGGCTCCGATACGGCGCATTCGCGCCCACCAGGAGGACGACCGGCCCCTCCATCAGCGTGGCCAGCGGCACGAAGTCGGCCGCCGCGTCGTAGGGCAGGCGGCGGTAGAGCCACGGGTTGATGGCGTGGGAGAGGTTGTTGAACAGCAGCGTATAGCCATCCTTCGGCGCCTTCGCGACGACATCGGCGCCGATGGTGGAGCCGGCGCCGGTGCGGTTCTCGACGACCACGCGACCGCCCAGCTGCTTGCCGAGCTGCTCCGCGAAGACGCGGCCGAGCGTGTCGGTCGGCCCTCCGGCGGAGAAGGGCAGCACCAGGCGGACCGGCCGGTCCGGGTAGCTGGCGGTGGCCTGGGCGCCGGCGGACGAGGACAGCAGGGCGGGCGAGGACAGGAGGGCAGGCGCGAGGCCCGCGGAAGCGACCAGCGCGCGGCGGGACAGCATGGCGGTCTTTCCTCCCTTGGTTCGTACTTATTGATTGGTACGAACTATTCAGGAAAACGCAACCCTGCTTGTCAACCGTTTTTTGGTCCGTACCATTGGCACGATGTCGGCCGCACACTCCGCCCCAGCACCCCGCTACGCAGCGCTCGCCCAGGAACTCGCCGAGGAGATCGCGCGCGGCGTGCTGCCGCCGGGCGCGCGGCTGCCGACGGAAGTCGAGCTCTCGGCGGCCCGCGGGGTCAGCCGTGCGACCGTCCGTGCGGCGCTGTTGCGGCTGGAGGAACTGGGGCTGGTGTCGCGGCGGCGGCGGTCCGGCACCCATGTGACGAGCGACGCGCCGCGGCGGCCGGGAAGCTACGCACAATCCCTCACCGGGATCGACGACCTGCTGCAATACGCGGCGGAAACGGAGCGGCGCGTCCTCCAGGTCAGCCCGGTCATCGCCGACGACCTTCTGGCCGCCCGCCTCTCCGTGCGCCCGGGCAGCCGGTGGGTCCATGTCGCCAGCCTCCGCGTGGCCCTGGACGCTACGAGGCTGCCCCTCTGCTGGACCGACAGCTATGCCGACGCGGGCGCCGTGCCCCGGGATTTCGGGCAGCGCCTGCAGGACGGCTCCTTCCGCGGGCTGATCGCTACACTGCTGGCGGAGAGCGCCGGGCGGCCCATCGATGAGGTGGTCCAGGAGATCCGGGCCGCTGGCGTTCCGGAGGGCGTGGTGGCGCAGACCCTGGCGGCGGAGCCGGGCGGCCACGCACTGGAGATCACCCGCCGCTACCTCGACCCCGCCGGTGCCCCGCTGGCGGTGACGGTCAGCCTGCACCCGGCGGAACGCTTCTCCTACACCACCCGGCTCAGGCGCCTGCCGGCGGCGGAGCAGGCTGCTTCCCGGCCCCGATAGGACACGGTGCCTGCATCACCACGACGCGGGACATTGGCACCGCATGTAGGGCGGCCGAGGGGCGCTCCAGCGGATCGCCCGCCGCGGGGAGGGCGGCATACCGCTCACGACGCCGGAGAAGCCAGGCTGCCCTGCCATTGCCACCGTCTCTCCTCAGCGGGCCCCGGTGAATCGGTTCAGCGTCTCAACGGCGAGGTCTTCCGAGAGATCCATTTGCCTTGCCGGCTATGCCCGCCCCGGATGGCCGGCAGCAGGCTGATGCCGGCGAAGGAACCGAAACACGGCGCCGCGTCGCAGTATGTACCGGCCATACGAATGCATTGGCTCAAGCCGCCGTCAGCCTTGCTGACACCATTGGGCGCGCCGCGTGCAGATTCGTGAGGATCGCAGCGCAGCGGGCCCGCATCTCGTCCGTGGGCGGCAAGAGATCTGGCACCATCACCACCGTCATGCCGGCCGCGCAGGCGGCCCGGACGCCGTTATAGGAATCCTCGAATGCCAAGCAGCTCCCTGCCGGCACACCCAAAGCCTGGGCAGCCTTGAGAAACAGATCCGGATGGGGTTTGCCGCGCTCGACATCGTCGCGCGTGATGACAGCATCGAAGCGGCCGAGGATGCCCGTGCGCCGCAGGTGGCGACCGGCCTTGGCACGGCTGGATGACGTGGCGACCGCCTTCCGGGTACCGAGTGCCTCAAGGTCCGCGAGCAGCTCAAGAACACCGGGCTTCAGAGCCAGCGCCCCTGCCTCGATGAGAGCTTCCATATGGCGGCCGGCGGCGCCCAGGTAGTGGTCCGCAGGAAACCCGGACCCGAAGCGCTCCTGCACCAGCATCCGGCAATGATCGGCGGGAACGCCAATCATCGTGTGGCAGAAGGCCTCTGGCGCGTCGATGTTCATCTCCGCCGCGACCTGCATCAAGCTCCGCATCGCGAGGCTTTCCGTATCCACGAGCAGCCCGTCCATGTCAAAGACCACGGCGCTGAAGGGCTGAAGCATGTCAGACATATGAAGTGCTTTCTCTTGATGCCTGGGTGGCGTCGCTCAGGCCGTGAGCCTCATGACGGCAGCGCGTGCTCCGCCCCGTTGCAAAGCCCTCACCGCCTGGGTCAGATCGGCCCGAAAGGCGGCACAATTCGGAAGTTCCGTCCCGAAAGCCTGCTCCACGCCCAGGGCGAGATCGGTCAGGCGCGCCGCGTCGTCCCCGGCCGCCTGGCCGATCGCCTTCAGGTGCTGATCCAGCGGGTCCTCCATCTGTACCGGTCCGGCCTGGCCAGTGCGGCCTGATGCGCAGCAGATCCATGCTGCCACCGCGAGTGTCGTGCAGGGTGCCGGACGGCCTGCGTGGCGATTCTCGCAGAGCGAGGCGAGAAGACGTGTCTGCAGCTTTTCCGATCCATTCCGGCCAACGCGGGTCAGCTGGTGGACGATGCCGGGGTTGCGCCAGCGCCGCAGCAACTGGTGCGCATAGGCCGTGATGTCATGGTCGCTTGGCGGCATGGTCGGCATCTGCTCCCTCAGCATGAAGCGCAGAGCGTAAGATCCGAAGGCCGGGTCGGCCACGAACTCCGCCACGGTCCGGAACCCTGATAAGGCACCCAGGTAAGCAATGGCCATGTGTGTCCCGTTCAGCAGGCGGAGCTTGGAGGCTTCCCATGGCGCCACGTCGGGCACGAATTCCGCGCCGGCCTCCTCCCAGCGGGGGCGCGGACCCTCGAAGGTCTCGATCACCCACTGGCGGAAGGGCTCGGCGGAAACCGGCGCCGCGTCATGAAGGCCGAGCATCGCCGCGGCGTCGGCCTGGTCCACCTCCGTCGCCGCGGGGACGATCCGGTCGACCATGCTGCACGGGAATTGCACGGAGGTGCCGATCCATTCCGCCAGGCTGTCGTCCCGCAGCGCCGCGTAGTCCATTGCGGCCTGGCGCAGCACGCGGCCATTGCCTGCCAGATTGTCGCAGGACATCACCACCGGCGGGCGCAGGCCTGCCTGGCGAACCTGCGCCAGGCCCGCGACAAGGACCCCAATCGCGCTCTGCGGAGTGGCGCCGTGAAGGTCGCGTTGGATATCGGGATGCGCGGCGCAGAGGCGCCCCGTGGTCGCGTCGATGCAATAGGCGGCGGATGTCACCGTGAGGGTGACGATATGGATGTCCGGGTCGAGGAAGCGCGCCGCCATCGCCGCGTGCTCCTCCGGCGCGTAGAGAACCTCCCGTACCGTGCCGATCACCTCGGCCTGCACGCCTTCGGCACCGCGTTCCAGGACGGTGTAGAGGCCATGCTGGGGCCGCAAGGCGTCGCGCATGTCCGGCTTCCTCAGACTCGCCGCGATGATCCCCCATGGTTCGGGCTCGGCGGCATTGGAGGCCTGGAGCGCGCGCTGGGTGAACACCGCCTGATGCGCACGATGAAATGCGCCGCAGCCGAGATGCAGGATGCCGGGGCGCAGAGCCGCGACGTCGAAGCCTGGCCGAGCGACAGAGCGCGGGAGGAGGCCGAGCGTGCGGGGCGAGAGCCGGGGCGGAGCGGTGACATGCAGGCTGGAACTGCCAGGATATTCGAGCGATGCGGCGGAAAGCGGGGACAAGTTGGCCACAGCGAAGAGGCCTCCAGATTAAACATCAGAAGGACCAGCAACCAGTAAACTGAGCGCAGGTTACGAAATCGGAATATAACAATAAATCTACAAGCGGAATGTCTCATATCGTACAGACGAACGCCCTGCAGCCTGCGAGCGGCTGGGTGCTGAGTCCGGATTTTGTTTGATTTTAAAACCAGCCGCCGTCCGATCAGTCGGGCAAGGGGAATTACATGGGAAAGAACCTGATCCTGGCACGTGTGGGCAAGAACTCGCTGCACCGGTGCTGGATAGACCAGGGCAAGCCACGGGATTGGGACCTCTACCTTTGTCCGTTCCAAGAGATCTCGCCCCAGACAGACCTGGACTGTATCGTGGGCCACGTTATTCCCGGCCCGAAGTGGACAGGCCTCCGGCAGCTCCTCAACGACTGGAATGGCTGGCGGGAATACGACCACATCTGGCTGCCGGACGATGACATTCTGGCCACGCAGGACACCATCACCGCGATGTTCGATGCGGCACGCGCGCTGCAGTTCCAGCTTTTCGCGCCGGGCCTGCATGAGGGGTCGCACTACGCCCATTACATCGGCATGCGGAATCAGAGCTTCTTTGCGCGCCGTGTCGGCTTCGTGGAAATCATGGTGCCAGGCTTTAGCCGGGCTGCGCTGGAGAAGCTCCTGCCCACCTTCGATCTCTCAACGACGGGCTGGGGGTGGGGACTTGATTCGCTCTGGCCGAAGCTCCTTGGCTACCAGGGCCTCGGCATCATCGATGGCGTTCCGGTCCTGCACACAAGGGCCGTAGGGCAGTTCCGGGACGCGGAGCTCGGCAGGCGGGTGAACGAGGAATCCGACCGCATCCTGGCCGAGCACGAATGCGGCCAGCGCATGATTACCTTTGCCGGCATCGACCGCGACTTGCGCGAGCGGCAGCTCTCGCCTGACCAGCTCCTCGTGGAACTCGTGCGAGGTTGGCAATACTTGCTTGACCGCGACCCCAGGGTGCTGCGCTGGGTCGTAGAGCAGCAGCGGCCAGCCTTCGAGTGGCCCGGCTATGCGGTGGCTGGCTCGCCAACCAGCCCGGGCTGACGGCTCGGGCATGCCGGCCGAGCGGTCTGGCCGACAGCCTCCGGAGCTTCTGCCGGTCTGGTGGGCGTAGTGTTCAGCCTGCCTGGCTTGGCCCTACCCCGTTTCAGTGGGCACGGGTTGGGGCGAGGTGGCCGCGGCGAGTTGTTCCATCCCGGTCGGCGCCTTGCCGCCGGTCGCCGAGCGGAGGCGCTGCCGATCGCAGAAACCTCCGGTGAAGCCGGAGAAAGCGGAGCTGGCGGCCTGTTGGCTCTCGAAGGGCTCATCCTGCCTCCGCTCGGTCTTTCGGCTGCCGAGGAAGCTTTCACGGGGGCCTTGCCCCGGCGATCGCCTTTCCGGCTCATCGAGCAGAGGAGGTCGTGTCCCGGGTGGTGGTGTAGGAGGTGACCGCTTTTGAGGAGGCGGCCACCGCAATGGTTCTCGGTAGGGTGTGGGTTGTCGAGACCTGTAA
>NZ_JBHSCH010000104.1:0-10877 GCF_042651065.1 Teichococcus aestuarii | reverse complement strand
CCGCTCGCCGGGCGGGCGGAGGTGGCGGCGCTGCGCCGGCGGGCCGATGCCGCGCTGTCCCAGCCGCGCGCGGCGCGCGACGCGGCGCTGCCGGCGCAGTGGTGGGAGGGCATGCGGGCGCTGATCGAGACCTCGCAATCGCTGCGGCTGGCGCAGCACGCCTCGGGCGGCACCACGGAGGCCCGGCTGGCGGAGCTGCAGAGCCTGAAGCACTTCATCTGGCTCGCCACCGAGTTCCTGGGGCGCGAGCGCGGCATCGTCGCCGGCCTGCTGGCCCGCGGCGCCCCCATCTCCCTGGCGCAGCTGGAGCTGCTGGCCACCCATCGCGGCCAGGTGGAGACCGCCTGGGCGATGATCGAGGCCGAGCTGGAGAGCGGCGGGCCGCGGACCGTGCAGGCCGCCGCCGCCGTGCGGGAGCGCCTGTTCGGCGCCTTCGGCCAGCTTCGCCGGGCGGTCTATGCCGCCGGCACCGGCGGCCAGCCCTACCCCGTCTCCGGGGAGCAGTGGTGGCAGGAGGCCACCGGCCTGATCGAGCAGCTGCGGGGGCTCAGCATGGCGGCGGGCGCGGAGGCGGAGGCCCTGGCCCGGGAGGCTTCCGGCGCGGCGCTGGCCGGCTTCATCCTCTATGCCTGCGGGCTGGGGCTGGCGGCGGGGATCGGCCTCGGGGCCTGGCTGATGGTCTCCCGCCGCGTGCTGCGCCCCCTGCTGGCGATCACCGTGGCGATGCGGCGGCTGGCGGAGCGGGATTTCGGCATCGCCATCCCGGGGCAGGGGCGGCGGGACGAGATCGGCGCCATGGCGGCCGCCGTCCAGGTGTTCCGCCACAGCATGATCGAGGGCGAGCGCCTGGCCGCCGCCCAGCGTGCCGAGCAGGAGGAGAAGGCCACCCGCGCCGCGCGGGTGGAGCGGCTGGCCCAGGGCTTCGAGCGCGATGCCGGGCAGCTCGTGGAGATGCTGGCCGCCGCCGCCACGCAGCTGCAGGCCACCGCCCAGGCCATGCGCCAGGGCGCCGCGCAGGCGGATGAGGGGGCGGGTGCCGCGGCCGCCTCGGCGGCGGAGGCCAGCGCCAACGTGCAGACGGTGGCGGCGGCGGCGGAGGAGCTTGCCACCTCGGTGGCCGAGATCGCCCGCCAGGTGGAGCGCTCCACCACCGTCTCGGCCCGCGCCGCGGAGGATGCGCAGCGCACGGATGCGACGGTGCGCGCCCTCTCCGCCGCCGCCCAGCGCATCGGCGACGTGGTGGGGCTGATCAGCAGCATCGCCGGGCAGACCAACCTTCTGGCGCTCAATGCCACGATCGAGGCGGCCCGTGCCGGGGAGGCGGGCAAGGGCTTCGCCGTGGTCGCCTCCGAGGTGAAGAACCTGGCCAGCCAGACCGCCAAGGCCACCGAGGAGATCGCGGCGCAGATCGGCCAGATCCAGCAGGTGACGCAGGAGGCGGTGCAGGCCATCCAGGGCATCGCCGGAACCATCGGCGAGGTGAACCAGATCGCCGGCGCCATCGCCGCCGCCGTCGAGGAGCAGGGGGTGGCGACGCGGGAGATCGCCCGCAACGTGGCGCAGGCCGCCAGCGGCACGCAGGATGTTACGCGGCACGTGGTGGATGTCTCGCAGCGTGTGGGCGAGACGGGCGGCGCGGCGCAGGATGTGCTGGCCGCCGCCGGGGAGCTGTCCCGCCAGTCCGAGACGCTGGGCCTCCAGGTCGGCACCTTCCTGCGCGGCATCAAGGCCGCCTGAGGCCGCGGGAAGAGGCGCGCGCCCTTCCCGCGGCGGCCTGTCAGAACGCCCCGAACATGGTGCCGAGCACGATGACCGTGACCAGCGCCGCCACCGGGATCAGCAGGTTCACCACGAAGATGTCCCCGTAGGAGGATTTGTGGGTGAGGCCGGTGATGGTGAGCAGCGAGATCACCGCGCCGTTGTGCGGCAGCGAGTCGAAGCCGCCCGAGGAGATGGTGGCGATGCGGTGCAGCAGCTCGGGGCTGATGCCCAGCGCGTTGGCCCGCTCCAGATAGGTGGCGCCCAGCGTGTCGAGCGCGATGGACAGGCCGCCCGAGGCGGAGCCGGTGATGCCGGCCAGCGCGTTCACCGCGATGGCGAGCGAGATGGTGGGGGTGTCCGGCGCGATGCCCACCACGAAGTCCCGCACCAGCACGAAGGCGGCCAGCGAGGCGATGACGGCGCCGTAGCCCACCTCGCTCGCCGTGTTGAAGATGGGCAGCATGGAGCCCATCGTGCCCTCGTTCAGCGTCTTCTGCGCGTCGCGCAGGTGGCGGCGCTGCAGCACCAGCACGGTGAGGATGGCGCCCACCAGCGCCACGATCAGCGCCCAGGTGCCGATGACGGCGCTGGGCGAGACGTTGCCATAGACCTGCTGCGCCAGGTAGCCGAGGTCGAGGCGCGGGAACACCACCAGCGAGAACAGCGCGTTCAGCCCGATCACCACGACGATGGGCAGCATGGCGAGGGCGAAGCCGGGGCGCGCGCCATCCTCGAACTGCGGCAGGTTCTCCTGGTGGTCGCCATAGCCCTCGCCGGCGGCCTGGGCGCGGCGGGCGCGCAGCTGCAGCCAGGCCAGCCCGCCGAACAGCATGATGCAGCCGGCGATGATGCCGAGGCCGGGGGCGGCGAAGGTGGTGGTGCCGAAGAAGCGCGTCGGGATGGCGTTCTGGATCGCCGGCGTGCCGGGGAAGGCGGTCATGGTGAAGGTGAAGGAGCCGAGCGCGATGGCCGCCGCGATCAGCCGCTTGGGCACCTGCGCCTCGCGGAACAGCGCCGCCGCGATCGGGTAGATGGCGAAGGCCACCACGAAGAGCGAGACGCCGCCATAGGTCAGCACGCCGCAGGCGAGCGTCACGGCGGCGATGGCGTGCCTGGCCCCGAGCTTCCGCACGATGGTGTGCGCGATGGTGGTGGAGGAGCCGCTGTCGGCCATCAGCTTCCCGAAGATCGCGCCCAGCAGGAAGATGGGGAAGAACAGCACGACGTAGCGGCCGAGGCTGGTCATGAAGACCTGGGTGTAGGTGGCCAGCAGCGGCCCGCCCTGCGCCATCAGCACGGCGAAGGCGGCCATGATGGGGGCGAGGTAGAGCACGCTGTAGCCGCGATAGGCGAAGTACATCAGCCCGGCGAGCGAGAGGATGATGGCAAGGGTGCCGATCAAGGGGTGGTTCCTTCCTGGACGAGAGGCTGCCCGGCCCGGGCCGGGGGAGGGGCGGCACGGCCGGCACGAGGTGGCCGGCCACGCGGAGGGTTCTTCGGATTGCGCCCGCGGGCGCCGCGCACCCGCCATGCGCGCCGATGCGTCACGCGGGCCACGGCCGCTGCGGCGTCACGCGGGCCGCGCGCGCGGCAGCATCGCTCAGGCTGCGCGCGCAGATGCATCGCTCAGGCTGCGCGCGCAGATGCGTCGCTCCGGCTGCGCGCGCAGATGCATCACTCCGGCTGCGCGCGCAGGTGCGCGACGAGCGCCATCAGCCGGCGGTTGCGCCAGTCGGTGCGCGCCTGCAGCCGGTCGGCCGGCAGGGCCTGGCGCAGCTCCGCCTCGGCGGCCTTGATCGCCCCGGCCGACCAGGGCTGCGGGTCGCGGCGGGAGAGGGCGATGCTGTGGTAGAGCGGCGCGAGGCGCGCCGAGTAGTCGGCGATGCCGCCCGGCGCGTTCAGGTCGATGGTCTCGAACGGCCCCATGAAGGCCCAGCGCAGGCCGAGCCCCTGGCTCACCGTGCGGTCGATGTCGGCGGCCGAGGCGAGGCCCGCCTCGTAGAGCGCCCAGGCTTCGTTCAGCAGCGCGCCCTGCAGGCGGTTGAGGATGAAGCCTTCCACCTCGCCCTTCACCTCGATCGGCGCCTGGCCCCAGCCTTCCATGGCGGCGCGCAGCACCGGCAGGATGGCGGGGTCGGTCCAGGGCGCCGGCACCAGTTCCACCAGCGGGATCAGGTGCGGCGGGTTCACCGGGTGGGCGACGAGGAAGCGCTCCCGCTTCGGCAGCCCCGCCGTGAAGGCCGAGGCCGGGATGCCGGAGGAGGAGGAGCCGACGATGGCATCCGCCCGCATCGCCGCGTCGATATCGGCGCAGGCGGCCTGCTTCACCTCGACCCGCTCCAGCACGGATTCCTGGATGTAGTCGGCCTCGCCCACCGCGTCGGCCAGCGTGGCGCACACGGTGATGCGCGCCAGCACCGGCTCCACCGCCTCGACCAGCCCGGCGCCGTGCATGTCCTCCAGCATGGTCCGCAGCCGCTCCAGGGCACCGGCGCGGATGGTCTCGCTGGCGTCGAACAGGCGGACGCGGGCGCCGCCGCGGGCGAAGACCAGCGCCCAGCCGGAGCCGACCAGCCCGGCGCCGACCACGGCGACGGTGTTCAGGACATGCTGCATGAGGTTTCCTTCTCGGGATGGGTGTCGCGGAGGGTGGCGGGAACCAGGGCGGGGGTGCTGCCGCGCGCCACCAGCGTGCCGGGCAGGCGCAGCAGCGGGCGCGGCAGGGGCTCGCCCCGGCCGAGGCGGCCGATCCAGTCCAGCGCGGTGTCGAGCATCGCCTCCACCGGCTGGCGCAGCGTCGTCAGGTCGTGCGCCGGCCAGGCGGCCATCGGGATGTCGTCGAAGCCCGCGATGGCGAGGTCGCGCGGCACGCGCAGGCCGAAGCGTCCGCGCGCTGCCTCCTGGAAGCCGATGGCCAGGATGTCGCTGGCGCAGAACACCGCCTGCGGCCGGTCCGGGCCGGCGAGCAGGGCCTGCGCCGCGGCCTGCCCGGCGGCGTAGGTGAAGGCGCCGGCCACGCCCTCGCCAGGCCATTCCAGCGGCGGCGGCAGGCCGCGCTCGGCGCAGCGGCCGAGGAAGCCGGCGCGCCGCTCGGCATGGGTGGAGGCATCGGCGCGGCCGCCGACGAAGGCCAGCCGCGTGGCGCCGCGGTCGATCAGGTGGTCGGCCAGGGCCGCGCCGCCCTGCGCGTTGTCGCAGACGATGGCGGCCGCCTCCGGGTCGGAGGGGTGGCGGTTGAGGAACAGCAGCGGCGTGCCGGCCTCGCGGCAGGCTCGGCTGGCGGCGCTGCTGAGGGTGGTGGCCAGCACGATGGCGCATTCCGGCTGGTAGGAGAGCAGCAGCCGCAGCGCCGCCGCCTCCGAAGCCGCCGCCGCGCCCTCCGGCTCGGTCATCACCAGCATCGTGTTGTAGCCGGCGCCCTGCAGCCGGCTGGTGAGCCGCTCCAGCGCCGCCGGGTAGAAGGGGTTGGCGAGGTCGGACACCACCACGCCGACGATGCGGGTGCGCCGCGTGATCATGCCGCGCGCCAGGGCGTTCGGGTGGTAGCCCAGCTCCTCGGCGCGGCGCAGCACGAGGGCGCGCGTCTCGGCGGCGATGGCGCCGCCGGGGTGGAAGGCCCGCGCCACGGTGGCGACCGACATGCCCAGGCCCCGGGCCAGGTCCTTGATGGTGATGCGGTGCGTGCGGCTAGGCGGCATGGCCCGCCCCATGCGCCGCTGTCGCGCTCTCGCGCATGCGTTTCCTCCTGTCTGCGGCCGTGTTCCGGCTCGTCCTGGTTGGCCGAGAACGTTCTCGGTTCGGCGCGTCGCGTCAACTCGCCGCGCCACACGTTTTCGTGTTCGTCGATCGCGGTGCGGGGTGCCGTCTGGCCGGGGGTGGCATGCCGGCGATAGCATCGCCGCAGGGGCGGAGAGACGAGACGGTGCAGGTTCCCGGCATACGGCGCACGGTGTCGCGCATCCTGGCCATGGTGTTCTGCCTGGGGCTGCTGGCGGGGCTTGGCGGCTTCTACCTGCTGCTGCAGGACCGCGCGCTGGGGCAGGCGGCCTCCGAGGCGCGCATCCTGCTGCGCTCGGCGCTCGCCATCCGCGGCTACACGGCCGAGCACATCTTCCCCAAGCTCGCGCGGCTGGAGGATGGCGCCTTCCATGCCGAGACGGTGCCCTCCTTCGCGGCGCAGACCGTCTTCCGCATGGTGGCCAGCGAGTACAGCGCCTACACCTACCGCGAGCCGGCGCTGAACCCGACCTCCAGCGCCGACCTCGCCACCCCCTTCGAGGTGGAGCTGATCCAGCGCTTCCGCGCCGATCCGCGGCTCGCGGAGCTGAGCGGCGTCCGCCCCACCGACACGGACCGGCTGTTCTACCTGGCCCGCCCCATCCGCATCACCCAGGAAGGCTGCCTGACCTGCCACAGCACGCCGGAGCGGGCGCCGCCGGCCATGCTGGCGAAATACGGCACCGGCAGCGGCTTCGGCTGGCAGATGAACGAGGTGGTGGGCGCCCAGGTGCTGACCGTGCCGGTGACGCAGGGGCTGAAGGGCTCGCTGGAGCTGGTCGGGGTGCTCGGGCTCGGCCTCGCGCTGATCTTCGGCCTGGCCTATGTGGCGCTGGTGCTGGCGCTGGACCGCATGGTGATCCGCCCGCTCGGCGCGCTCAGCCGCGCCGCCGAGGCGGCCAGCCAGAGCGGCGACCCGCGCCTCGGCCTGCCGCGCGCCGGCGCCGGCGAGATCCGCCGGCTGGCGGAATCGATCGACCGGCTGCGCATCTCGCTCGGCAAGGCGATGGGCCTGCTCGGCCGCGGGGCGGCGCCGCGCCCGGAAGCCGGCGATTGAACCCGCGCCCCGCCGCCGCAACCGGCCTGCCCGGCGGGCTCTGGCCGCTGGCGCTGCTCGCCGCCGGCAGCGCCGGCCTGTGGCTGCTGAGCTGGCTGGCCGAGGACCACCTGCTGCTCGGCCACGGCCCGGTGCAGGCGGGGCTGCGCATCGGCGCCACGCTCGGCACCGCGCTGCTGGTGGTGATGGCGGGCGGCCGCGCCGTGCTCGGCCTCGGCCTGTCCGCCGGGCTGGGCCTCGAGCCCACCGGGCTGCAGCGCGCCATCGCCTACAGCGTGCTCACCTTCGCCGCCTCGGCCGTGGTGCTGGCCTCCTTCGGCTTCGACATCACGGCGGTGCTCACCACCTCGGCCATCCTCACCGCCGCCGTCGGCCTGGCGCTGCAGCCGACGCTCGGCAGCCTGATCTCGGGCGTGGCGCTGCACATGGACCGCGTGCTGCATGTGGGCGACACCATCGTGCTGGACGGGCGGAAGGTGGAGATCGTCCGGCTGGACTGGCGCACCGCCATCGGCCGGCGGCGGGACGGCACCACCATCGTCATCCCCAATGCGCGCATCTGCAACGACACCATGGTGGTCTATCCGGCGGGGCAGCCGGTGCGGCAGGATTCCCTCTTCCCCGCCCCCGCCAACGTGCCGCCGCAGCGCGTCTCGGAGCTGGTGACGGCGCTGATCACCGACTTCCCGCAGATCGAGGCCGCGCGCCCGGTGATGGTGATGCTGGAGGGCTACGACCCCGGCAGCGCCCTGGCGCGCTACCGCGCCCGCTACTGGATCCGCAACACCTGGGACGGGCCGGAGATCGACAGCGAGGTGCTGCGCCGGGTCTGGTACGTGTTCCAGCGCCACGGCATCCCCTGGCCGGTCTCGCGCCTCTACGAGCCGGGGCAGCGCCGCGTGGCGGAGCCGGGCCTCGCCCCCGGCGGCCGGCCGCTGGAGGAGACGCTGGCCGCGCTGCTGCCGCCCGGGCCGGAGCGCGAGGCGCGGGCGCGCCGGCTGGCCGAGGCCGGTCGGCTGCTGCTCTACGCCCCCGATGAGCGGCTGATCCTGCCCGAGGCCCATGCGTGCGGGCAGTTCCTGGTGCTGGCGGGCCATGTGCGGGCCGAGGATGAGGGGGCGGGGATGCTGGCCGAGGTCTCGCCGCCGCCGCCGCTGCGGCTGCAGCGCCTGGGCCGCGCCGCCACGCTGCGCCGCATGGCGGACGCGCTGGCGCGGCAGATCGGCCCCTATGCCGAGCATGCGGTGCGGCAGGCCGCCGCGCGCTCCTCCAGCCTGGCCGATCTGTGCCGCGAGGTGGCGGAGGAGATCCCCGACCCCGCGCGCCGCGCCGCCTTCCTGGCCGAGCTGGACGTGGCCGAGGCGGCGGCGCAGCACCGCGGCCACCGCTTCCGCGCGCGGCGCGACGCCGCCGGCCGCCTGGTGGCCGACCCGCCCCTGCGCGCGGTGGAGGAGGTGGCGGTGCTGGCCCTGCCCGCCGCCCTGGAGGGGCAGCTCGGCCGCCTGTCCCGCGCCGGCTGACCCGGCAGCAGAAGGAAAGGGGCGGAGAAATTCCTTCCCCCGGCCCTGGCTGGCCTAGCCCGGGTTGCTGAGCCGTTCCGCGCTCGGCCCCGGCGGCGCGTCCAGCCGCGCCAAGTTGCCCTCCAGCGCCACGCGCCCCGCCGCCACCCAGGCCAGCGCCGCCGGGTAGAGCCGGTGCTCCTCGGCCAGCACGCGGGCGCCCAGGCTGGCCTCGTCGTCGCCGGGCAGGATGGGCACGGCGGCCTGGGCCAGGATCGGCCCCTCATCGACGCCCGGCGTCACGAGGTGCACGGTGCAGCCATGCAGCTTCACGCCCGCCGCGAGCGCCCGGGCATGGGTGTCGAGCCCCGGGAAGGCCGGCAGCAGGGAGGGGTGGATGTTGAGCATCCGCCCCGCCCAGCGGGTGGTGAAGCCTTCCGTCAGCACGCGCATGAAGCCGGCCAGGGCGATCAGCTCCACGCCGTGCCGCGCCAGCTCCGCCTCCATCGCCGCCTCGAAGCCCGCGCGGTCGCGCCCGAAGGGGCGGGATTCCACCACGGCGGTCGGGATGCCGGCCGCCGCCGCGCGGCCGAGGCCGGCGGCATCCGCCCGGTTGGAGAGGACGAGCGCGATCTCGGCCGGGTAGGCGGGGTCGGCGGCGGCGGCGAGCAGGGCGGCCATGTTGCTGCCCCGCCCGGAGATCAGGATGGCGGTGCGCCGCCGGCTCCCAACCCCTCCGCTCATGCGGCGGGCCAGCGCGGCGTGAGGTTCTCCACCCGCACCTCGGGCGCGGCCTCCGCCTCGCCGGCGGCGATGGTGCCGAGGCGGAACACCGTCTCGCCCTTGTCGGAGAGCAGGTCGGTGGCGGCGGAGACATCCGCCTCGCGCACCACCAGGCACATGCCGATGCCGCAGTTGAAGACGCGCAGCATCTCCTCCGGCGCCACGTTGCCGGCCTGGGCCAGCCAGGCGAAGACGGGCGGCAGGGTCCAGGCCTGCGCGTCCAGCACCGCCACGGTGCCGCGGGGCAGCACGCGCGGCAGGTTGCCCGGCAGGCCGCCGCCGGTGATGTGCGCCGCCGCCTTCACCAGCCCGGCGCGGTGCAGCGCCAGCACGGACTGCACGTAGATGCGCGTCGGCGCCAGCAGCGCCTGGCCCAGCGTCTGCGCGCCGGCCTCCGGCGTGGCGAAGGGGGCGGGGGTGCCGACGCCCTGGTTGGTGGCGGCCAGGATGCGGCGCACCAGCGAGAAGCCGTTGGAGTGCACGCCGGAGGCGGCGAGGCCCAGCACCACGTCGCCCGGCGCGACATCCGGCTTCGGCAGCAGCCCGTCGCGCTCGGCGGCGCCCACCGAGAAGCCGGCGAGGTCGTAGTCGTCCTTGGCGTACATGCCCGGCATCTCGGCCGTCTCGCCGCCGACAAGGGCGCAGCCGGCCTGCCGGCAGCCCTCGGCGATGCCGGCGACGACGGCGCGGGCCTGCTCCAGCTGCAGCTTGCCGGTGGCGAAGTAGTCGAGGAAGAACAGCGGCTCGGCGCCCTGCACGACGAGGTCGTTCACGCACATGGCAACCAGGTCGATGCCCACGGCGTCATGCATGTTGCAGTCGATGGCGAGGCGCAGCTTGGTGCCGACGCCATCGGTGGAGGACACCAGGACGGGGTCGGCGTAGCCGGCCGCCTTCAGGTCGAACAGCGCGCCGAAGCCGCCGAGGGAGCCCATGGTCCCGGGGCGGTCCGTGCTGCGCGCCAGCGGCTTGATGGCATCCACGAGGGCGTCGCCGGTTTCGATGTCAACGCCGGCGTCGCGGTAGGTCAGACTGGTCATCAGGGGGCCCGATCGGCTATGCGCAAAGGCCCGGGTAAGGAGAGATCACTATGCCGGGCATCCAAGGGGGCGGAATGCAACATTTTCGGCGCTTCGCCGCAACCGTTGTCGTCGGGGGCCTGATCGGCGCCGCGGTCGGGTCGGCCGGGTTCGGGGCCGGGCAGGGGGCGCGCGCCCAGGCGCTGCCGCCGGCCATGGCCGCCACCGCCGCCGAGCCGGCCGCGAACCCCTATGTGCAGCGCGGCGTGCCGGCCGAGGCGACCGCCGAGAATGCCGTCATCGCCCGCACCCGCGCGCTCGCCGCCGCGCAGCGCGCCGCCTACGACCGCATGGCCGGGGAGCTCGGCCTAACGCGCGGGCTGAGCGATTCCCAGATCGATTCCCTGGTCTCCTCCATCATCGTGGAGGAGGAGCGGACCACCCGCACCGGCTACAGCGGCCGGCTGACGGTGAACTTCAACCAGAGCCGCGTGGCCGCCCGCGCGGGCGGCGGAGGCGGCACGGGCGGCGGAACCGGCGGCGTGCTGGCGGGCGGCCCGCCCTCCGGCCTGCCGGCCACCCTGCCGCCCGGCGGGGGGATGGGCGGCGACGCCGCCCCGCCGGTGATGCCCGGCGCCCCGGCCGCCGGATTCATCCTGGCCGAGGCCCGCTTCACCGGCCTGCGGGAATGGCTGGAACTGCGCCGCCGCCTGCTCACCAGCCCTGAGATCGCCTCGGTGGACATCCAGGCCATCGCGGTGGATGGCGCCCGGCTGCGCCTCGGCCTGCGGCAAGCGCCGCAGCAGGCGATGCAGGCGCTGCCCGCCACCGGACTCGCCCTGGTGCCGCCCGCCGCGCAGGCGGCAAGCCCCTACGCCGCGCAGGCGGCCAGCCCTTACGGCACGCAGACGGCCAGCCCCTACGCCGCCGGGGCGGCCAATCCCTTCGCCGCCCCGGTGGCGCCCGGGGCGCTGGCGCCGC
>NZ_JBHSCH010000103.1:0-10880 GCF_042651065.1 Teichococcus aestuarii | reverse complement strand
AGGTCTCGACAACCCACACCCTACCGAGAACCATTGCGGTGGCCGCCTCCTCAAAAGCGGTCACCTCCTACACCACCACCCGGGACACGACCCCGGGGGCGGCTGGTCGCCCCCTAACGTGCTGCAGTCGCTGCACCACGAGATCTGACACGCGGTCGAGCCGTGGCTGTCCGATGAGGCGCTGGTGGTGATCGCCTCGGCCTGTTCCGACGCTGACGTCACATGGGGGGCACCCGTATCTCGATGATCCACAGGAGCGCAGGGCGCGCCTGTACGAGGTGTGGGCCACGGCCTGGGACCGTGGCACCACGCACCCGCTGGCGGCTGCTGATGTTTGCTGGCAGGTATACGCGGGCGAGGTGGCGGCCGAAGTCGGCGCCGACGCCGCCCGCCATACCGCGCGCACGCGTGGGGTCCTGCCGCTGCCGTGACGTCCTCTCCTGGGCCAGCCCCGGCCCTGCCGGGGCGCCGCCCACGGTGCCGCAGCCGGGCGCAGCCCGGCGAGGACGGAGGCTCCTCTCTTGGGGGAGGGGCCGACCCGCGAAGCGGGAGGGGGCCTCGCGTGCCCCCCCCGAATCTTTGCTCACTGACCCTCAATTCTTGTCAAAATTTAGATAGAAAAATCAGCTACATAAAGCAATTTTATGCTTCGCCATTCAGGGGGTGAGCCCGCCAGAATGCTTGCCGCCAGGCATCCTGCCCGGGTGGAGAATTGGACGTGATCGACGTTGAGGTGGTGCCGTTTGGGCGTCGCGCGGTCGTGGTGGCACAGGTAGTGGCCGACTACGTGGCTGGTGCCGTGGCGTGCGAGCTCAAACAGGATGAGATCTAGGCTGACGTGCGGGCGGAGTGGTCAAGCGTGGCGGAGTGCTGTGCTCGCCTGCCGGGATGGTGGTGCAGCTGTATGGCCGGTGACCTGCCCGGGCCTGAGGGCACACCCCTCCCGTCACGCCGCCTCGGCGAGGTCGTCCAGGACCATGGTCAGCATCGGTCGGCGGCGTATCGGGGCCACCGGCGGCGGCCCGCAGGCTGGTGGTGGCGCCTGGGGCGCCTCTGGTCCCCACAGCCCGCCGATGATCGCCTCGATCCGGTCGTAGTCGCGGGCCATCTCGGCCTCCCGGCGGGCCTGCCGGGAGTTCTGGGGAGGGGGCACGGCCGATGGGGCCGGGGCGTCAGCCCCGGCCCTTGGACGACTAGCGACAACTGTAAGGTCGTGTTGCTGACACGGAAGTTTCGAAGCCACAATACGAGCGCCCTGGTCCCGTAGGGGCATCCATTCGCCTGTGGCAGGGTCGACGAGGCCATCCGGCCGCTTGGTCGGGCGGCCATACTCGCTCTCCCCAGCCGCGTAGGTCAGTCGGAGGCACCCCTGGCCCCCAGGCAGGCCGCCCAGCAGGGCCAGGGCGTCGGCGTAGTGCCCGGCCTGCCGCTCGCGGGCCAGCGCCCGCTCGGCGGGGGACAGCGCCATATCCTCGGCCACAGCGCCCGATGCCCTCGCCCGCCGCATCGCCGCCATGGCGGCCTCGGCCCGCTCGGGGAGGATGGCCATGCCGTCGGCATCCCCGTCCTCGTCAGTCGCCGCGACGATCACCGGCCGATCGGCCGCTGCCTCCCGCGCCCGGTCCTGGCGGGCAGAGAGGGTCCACAGGCGCTGCCAGGCGCGCAGCACGCCGTGCGACCCAAGCACCCGCATCCGGCGCAGCCCGCGGGACGACGCCCAGGCCCGGTGGCGCTCGCCTGCCTCGCCCTGCTCCCTGAGCGTCTGCTCGTCATTCAACGATTTTAAAATGTATTTCATAACGTACGTGGCCGGGCTGACCGTCCGCCGCCCTGGCACCCGGCGCACCACCTCCAGGCGAGCCGCCCGCGGTCCAGGGCACACCGTGCGGAGGGCACGCCGCAGCTCCCACGCGGTGCCATGCTCGGCGCCGTGTTGGTCCCGCCAAATCCAGGGCAGGTACACCAGCGCGTGCAGGTGCGGCGTGCCGTCTCGGTGCGGCTCAGGCACCACTACGCCGACGTGCGCCCGGAGGTCGTCGGATCTGTCCGCGAGGATGGCCCGCAGCCGTGCCCAGCGGCTCTGCAGCTCGGCCCAGGCGCGCCGGGGGCCATGGTCCCGCGTCCAATCCTCGTTGGGGCGCTGATGCGGATACGTGCCGTCCGCCGCGCGGGCGCCGGAGGAGTACGAGTGATACGCGCCGGGGAGCGTCAGTGTCAGGAAAAACGCTGTGTATCCGTGCGACGTTGCCCAGTGCTCGTGCCCGCGCGAAATCGCGTAGAGGGCAGCGCCCCGTGCCCGCGCGGCACTGTCCCGCACGGCCGCCAGCGACGCAACGGAGCCGTCATCCCACTGAACCTCTTTGGCCTCCGCCCAAGCCTGCTGCCGCTCCTGGCGCTGGCGCCAGGCGCCAAGGGTGTAGCTGGACACGTAGTCGTGCCCCGGCCGGGCGAGGCGGAGGGCTGTGTCGTAGTAGGCCTGGGCACGCAGGGCCTCACGGCGCAGGCGGCGGGTGTGCCAGCGGGCACAGGTCCGCTCGCGCCTGATCCATGGCTGCTCGTCCACGGCGCGCAGCGGTGTGCCGGAGGCAGTGGCGGCTTGGCGCATGGCGTCGCGGGCCTCGTACCACGCCGACCACCGGCGGGCGGCGCGCTGGGCGGCCGTGCGGATGGCGTCCTCGTCGCCGCGCACCAAGGCCGCGCCCTCGGCGCTGCACTCGTGCGCCGGTGGCTCAATCTCCGCCAGAACCTGCGCGATCACCCCGGCTGCGGTGATCGGGGTGCTCCCGGGCGCCCGCTCCCACCGGACGGCGCCCCGCTGGGCGAGCACGCCCGCATGTAGGGTGTCGATGTCGGGTAGGGAACGCCTGGCCTGCTGGGCGGCCAGCCGCAGCACGGCGTCCGCGTGCAGCCGGGGCAGGCGCTCCACCCTCCCGAGGGTGGCCAGCGCCGCTGCCCGCGCCTCCTCCAGCTCCCGCCGCAGGGCTTCCTGGGGGCAGTCGGGCACGGGGTCGCAGTCGGGCGCCGCCTCATCGGCCAGCCAGGGGGAGGCACGGGTAGGCGCTGGGCATCGGGCGGCACCGGGCGCGGGCGCCACACCTCAGGGGCGCGCGCCCCTCGCTTCGCTGCGGGAGGTTGCTGGGGCTGCTCCGCGGGGCGGCGATGCGCGGACGCGGGCAGGATCGCGATCTCGCGCGCCAGCCTAAGCGCAGGCAAAAATCGCAGAAAAGCAGAGGAAGAGCAGTGACTTGCTCCGCGAACCTCTATGTTGACATTAAGTACCTGGGTGTTTTTCGAGGGCGCCTCGGAGGGGGTTCCGAAGCGCCCGGCGCTCACTCAGTCGGCGCCGGTGAAACCTTGATATCGGCGCCTGCGCGCTGCATCATCGGATCACCCAAACGGTTGCGACCCCGGAGCCCTGGCAGGCTGTGATGGGGTCGCATCTATTTTGAGGGTAAGGCCCCTGCTCCCGTCAAGCGCCCCGCACATAGAGGTGCGACAGGTCCATCGGCGGCTTTACCTCCCGGATCACCACGGCAGCCTCCTTGGCGGTCAGCAACACCCTCGCGTAATGCCGACCGGCGCCTTCGCCTTCATGGCCAAAGACCTTGTTGGCGACGTCGGAATTTAAATTCGCTTCTCGCAACATAATCCGGAAATTGTGTCGCAGCGAGTAAGGCGTGTGGAGCTGGTCCGTCACGCCGAGAGCGCCGAGATAGCGCCCTGACCACTGCGCCCAGTCCGATGGGCAGCCCTCGCCCCGGAACAGGACGCCTCCGCTGGCCAGCCGCTCCCTCGCCCACGCTAAGAACCCGGTCCGCCTCAGTGCGGGCAGGATTGGCACCAGCCGGGCTCCCGCCGCTGTTTTTTTGGCCGTCTCGGTCAGGTCGAGGCAGACGATGCCGCCGTCCAGCTCCTTCAGGGTGGCCCCAGGCAGTTCCTCGGTCCGCGCGCCGGTCAGCAACATCGTCAGAAAAAAATACCGGCGGTCGGCAGGCGCGATGCACGGGCCTGGTTCCGCGTGGCGTCCTCGTTGGCAACCTGTGTAGAGCGGCGATCCGAAGATCTGGGCCAGCGTGTGGGTCTCGAACGGCAGGCGCTTTGGGGAGCCCCTGGTGATCCGTGCTTCTCGGGGCGGGCGCACCCGGGCTCCGGGGGACGCATCAAGGATACCTTTGGACTCGGCGGCCCACTTCAACACTGCTCTGATGTGGCCGAGGGACTTGGTGATCGTGGCTACCGATGCGGACTCCCGGCCACCGCGCCCTGGGCGCTGCCGCAGCCAGTCGGCGTAGCGGGCAACGTCGGCCGGGGTGATGCTGCCGATGCCCTTGGCGCCCGCCATCGCCTCGAAGTCGCGGATGGCCTGATCGTGTGAAGTCCGCGACGACTCTCCGAGCGCGCGGTCCGCGTAGTAGTCGGGCGCCAGCCGGGACATGGGCAGCGCCCGGCGTGAGTCGGCCTCTGGCTGATGGGCAGGCGGTGCCGACACGGACGCCCCCCCAGCACCACGCCCAAACGCCTCCAAAGCCTGCAGCATGCCCCTCTCCCTCCCTGCAGCGTGGATCTCCGTCGTCACCCGCAGCACCTCCAGCCGAAGGCGCCCTTCCCTGACCTCCGCCGATCCGGCAGCGCATAGGGCCGCGAGACGGTCGCGGAGGCGCCGCCGGTCCTCGGGCGTCAGCGTGTCCATGTCGGCAGTCAGGGCGGCACGGTCTTCGCGCGCCCAGCGCGTCAGGTCGTCGGGGGTGAGGTCGGAGAGCGGGATGCCGCGCAGCGTGGCCATGGCTGTGGCGCGTAGCACACGCCACCATCCTGGCGCAGCCCCTGCGAGCGTAGCGGCGGCGGCCAGGGCCTCGCGCCGGTCTTGAGTCCCCAGGGTCCGGGTCAGATGCGTGCCGACCAACGGCGCCAAGTCGGTGGGCACTCGAAGCCGGAGATAGTGGGTGCGGTGGTGGGTGATGATGTAGGGGCTGGGCACGAGGCATCCCTGTAACACGGAGCTGTGTCACAACCCGGGGACGGCACCCAAAAATCCCAACAAAATCAACACCTTGAGGCGTTGGCGTCCCCAACGGGATTCGAACCCGTGTTACCAACGTGAAAGGCTGGTGTCCTAGGCCTCTAGACGATGGGGACCTACGCCAAGCAAGCCGTCCGGCCAGGAAACATGGCCCGCGGCAGCGGCGGCTTACTACCGCAGACGGAACCGGACGTCCAGCCCTCGCCAGGCAGGAAAACGCCGTGGCGAAGGTGGGCATCACGGCTATGCCGCGGCGGCATCCTGCACATGCAGGCCGACCGAAACATTGCCGTTCCAGCTCTCGGCCCGCAGCGAGCCGCACAGATGCACAGGCGCTCCGCGGCTGTTCAGCAGGAGATCCGCCAGCGGCCCCTCCTTGGCGCGGAAGCACACCGCCTTGAGCCGCCCTCCCCCCTCGCCCTCGACAAAGGCGCGGATGGTGTTGCCTTCCTTGCCCACGCGGTCGGCGCGCACGATGCGGGTGCGTGGGAAGACGAAGACCGGCTCCTCATTGCCGGCGCCAAAGGGGCCGAGGCGCGCCACCTGCTCGACCAGCGCGACGGTCGCGGCGGGCACCAGCAGGGTGCCGTCCACCACCAGGTCGGCGCTGGTCGGCAGGGTGGCGGCGTGGGCGAGCTGCGTGTCGAGGAAGGCGTGGAAGGCCTCCCGCTGCTCCATCCGGAAGGAGAAGCCGGCCGCCATGGCATGGCCGCCGCCCGTCTCCAGCAGGCCCCCCTGCCGCGCCGCGATCACCGCCGCGCCGAGATCGACCCCCGGCACGGAGCGGCCGGACCCCTTGGCCAGCCCCTCCGCCACGCCGGCCACGCAGACGGGGCGGTTGAACTTCTCCTTCACCCGGCCGGCGACGATGCCCACCACGCCGGGGTGCCACCCCTCGCCGCAGACCAGCAGCGCCGGGTGGCCGGCCTCCGCCTGCTCCTCGGCCTGGGCGAAGGCGGCGGCCAGCACCTCGCTCTCCACCTCCTGCCGGCGGCGGTTGACGGCATCCAGCCGCTCGGCCATGGCGCGCGCCTCGATCGGATCGTCGCAGGCCAGCAGGCGCAGGCCGAGATCCGGCTCGCCGATGCGCCCAGAGGCGTTGATTCGCGGCCCGAGCAGGAAGCCCAGCGTGTAGGCGGAGGGCGCCTCTCGCGCCTGCGCCACCTCCAGCAGGGCGGCGATGCCAGGCCGCTCGCCGCGCCCCATCACCTTGAGGCCCTGCGTCACCAGGGCGCGGTTGAGGCCGGTGAGCGGCATCACGTCGCACACCGTGGCCAGCGCCACGAGGTCGAGCAGGCCGAGCAGGTTGGGCTCCGGCCGGCTGGCGAAGAAGCCGGCGCGGCGCAGCGTGCGCAGCGTGGCGATGGCGGCCATGAAGGCCACCGAGGCGGCGCAGAGATGCCGCAGGCCGGAGGTGCAGTCGAGCCGGTTGGGGTTCACCGCGGCGGCCACCACCGGCACCGGGCCCTCGGATTTGTGGTGGTCCAGCACCACCACGTCGGCGCGGCCCTGCGCGGCCTCCAGCGCCGCATGGGCGGCGATCCCGCAATCGACGCAGACGATCAGCGTCGCGCCCTCGGCGCAGAGGGCGGCGATGGCAGCGGGGTTGGGGCCGTAGCCCTCCTTGAGGCGGTCCGGCACATAGGCGCGCACCGGGCAGCCGAGCCCGCGCAGGAAGCGCAGCATCAGCGCGCCGGAGCAGGCGCCATCCACATCGTAATCGCCGAAGACGGCGACGGATTCCCCCGCCTGCACCGCCTGGGCCAGGCGCCCGGCGGCGCGGTCCATGTCGAGCAGCACGGAGGGGTCGGGCAGCAGGGCGCGGAGCGTCGGCTCCAGGAACACCGCCGCCTGCTCGATGCCGATGCCGCGCGCCGCCAGCAGCTGCCCCACCAGCTCCGGCAGGCCGAGGCGCTGGGCGATGGCGAGGCCGATGCGGGAATCGCCCTGCCGCCAGATCCAGCGCCGCCCCTGGGCGGAGTGGGAGACGCCGAGGACCGGCGCGGCGCCCACCGCGGCGCCCATGCCGGTCCCGGACAGGGCCAGCCCGTCAGTCAACAAAGGCGCTCGGCTTGAGGGAGAAATTGTGGTGCGCCTCGATGTAGCGGACCGTGCCGGTCTTGCTGCGCATGATGATGGAGTGGGTGTAGGCCGAGATCGGGCCGCGGCGGACGCCCTTGAGCAGCGGGCCGCCGGTGACGCCGGTGGCGGCGAACATCACGTCGCCCTGCGCCATGTCCTCGGCGGTGAGCTTCTTCTGCGGGTCGGTGATGCCCATCTCGCGCGCGCGGGCGATCTGGCTGTCATCCTCGTAGAGCAGCCGGCCCTGCATCTGGCCGCCGATGCAGCGCAGCGCGGCGGCCGCCAGCACGCCCTCCGGCGCGCCGCCTGAGCCGAGATAGAGGTCCACGCCCGTTTCCGGCTGGGAGACGGCGATGAGGCCGGCCACGTCGCCATCCGGGATCAGCATGATGCGCGCGCCCACCTCGCGGCAGGCGCGGATGATCTCCTTGTGCCGGTCGCGGCCGAGGATGCAGACGACGAGGTCGTTGATCTCGGCCTTCTTGGCGCGGGCCAGTTCGCGCAGGTTCTCGGCCGGGCTGGCGTCGAGGTCGACGATGCCGGCCGGCAGGCCGGGGCCCACCGCGATCTTGTCCATGTAGATGTCGGGCGCGTGCAGGAAGCCGCCATCCTCGGCCACGGCCAGGGTGGCGATGGAGTTCGGCCCGCCGGTGGCGCAGATGTTGGTGCCCTCCAGCGGATCGACGGCGATGTCGACCTTGGGGCCGCCGAGGCCGATCTTCTCGCCGATGTAGAGCATCGGCGCCTCGTCCATCTCGCCCTCGCCGATCACCACGGTGCCGCTGATGGCGATGGTGTCGAAGGCCTTGCGCATGGCGTCCACCGCCGCGCCGTCGGCGGCGTTCTTGTCGCCACGGCCGATCCAGCGGCTGGCGGCCAGCGCCGCCGCCTCGGTGACGCGCACCAGTTCGAGGGCGAGATTGCGGTCAACGGGGGTGGTGTCGCGGCGCATGGTGGCTCCTGTCTGTCCCGGTGCGGGGTTTGCAACCGCCCCGCCAACGCGTGTCAAAGGGATTCAATGCGGATCAGCGCCGGCGGCTCCAGCACCGCCTCCAGCGCGCCGATGCGCGCCAGCGCGGCGCGCATCGCGGATTCGCGGCAATCATGGGTGGTCAGCACCACCGGCACCGCCTCGCCCGGCGCGCGGCCGCGCTGGATCATCGATTCCAGGCTGATGCCGTTGTCGCGCAGCGTGGCGGTGACGTCGGCGATGACGCCGGGCCGGTCCAGCACCATCAGGCGGAGATAGTAGGCGCCGTGGTGCCGCGCCATGGGCAGAGCGGGCGCGCCATCCAGCGCGCCGGGCGCGGCGCCCCAGACGGGGGTGTGGCGGCCGCGGGCGATGTCGATGAGGTCGGCCGCCACGGCGCTGGCGGTGGGGCCGGCGCCGGCGCCGCGCCCTTCCAGCACCACGCGGCCGACGAAGTCGCCCTCCGCCACCACGGCGTTGAACACGCCGTCCACGCGGGCGATGGGGTGGGCCGCCGGCACCATGCAGGGGTGCACGCGGGTGGCGATGCCACCCTCCTCCCGCTGCGCGATGCCGAGCAGCTTGATGCGGTAGCCCAGCTCATCCGCCAGGCGGATGTCGAGGGCAGAGACGGCGCGGATGCCCTCCACATGCACGTCGGCGAAGGAGACGGGGCGGCCGAAGGCCAGCGCCGCCAGGATGGCCAGCTTGTGCGCCGCGTCGATGCCGTCGATGTCGAAGGAGGGGTCGGCCTCGGCGTAGCCGAGCTTCTGCGCCTCCGCCAGCACGTCGGCGAATTCGCGCTTCTGCTCGCGCATGTTGGTGAGGATGTAGTTGCAGGTGCCGTTCAGGATGCCGGTGACGCGGCGGATCTGGTTGCCCGCCAGCCCCTCGCGCAGCGCCTTGATGGCGGGGATGCCGCCCGCCACCGCCGCCTCGTAAGCGAGGGTGGCGCCGCTGGCCTCGGCCATGCCCGCCAGCGCGGTGCCGTGCAGGGCGAGCAGCGCCTTGTTCGCCGTCACCACCGGCTTGCCGGCGGCCAGCGCCGCCTCCACCAGGGCGCGGGCCGGGCCGTCGCTGCCGCCGATCAGCTCCACCACCACGTCGGCCTGGGCGTCGGCGGCCATCGCCACCGGGTCCTCGTACCAGCGCAGCCCGTCGAGCGAGACGCCGCGGTCGCGGTTGCGGTCGCGCGCCGAGACGGCGGTGACGACGATGGGGCGGCCGGCGCGGGCGGCGATGATCGCGGCGTTGTCGCGCAGCAGGGTGAGCAGCCCGGCGCCGACCGTGCCCAGGCCGGCGACCGCGACGGAAAGCGGACGGGTCATTCTTTCACCAGTTCAGCAGCAGGAGCGGCGGCGGGCTCCGTGACGGGCCCGCCATTGTCGGTGGCCAGGAAGGCGCGGATGCCGCGCAGCGCCTGGCGGATGCGGTGGGTGTTCTCCACCATGGCAATGCGCACATGGCTGTCGCCATGCTCGCCGAAGCCGAGGCCGGGGGCCACCGCCACCTTGGCGCGCGCCAGCAGCAGCTTGCTGAACTCGACCGAGCCGAGGTGCTTGTAGCGGTCCGGGATCGGCGCCCAGACGAACATGCCGGCCTCCGGCACCGGCACGTCCCACCCCGCCTGCTTCAGCCCCTTCACCAGCACGTCGCGCCGCTCGCGGTAGAGCTTGCGCATGTCGTCGATGCAGTCCTGCGGGCCGTTCAGCGCGGCGGTGGAGGCCACCTGGATCGGCGTGAAGGCGCCGTAGTCGAGATAGGACTTCACCCGCGTCAGCGCCGCGATCAGGCGCGGATTGCCGGCGGCGAAGCCCATGCGCCAGCCGGCCATGTTGTAGGTCTTGGACATGGAGGTGAACTCCACCGCCACATCCTTGGCGCCCGGCACCTCGAGGATCGAGGGCGGCACCTTGTCGCCATAGTACAGCTCGGCATAGGCGAGGTCGGACAGCACGAAAATCTCGTGCCGCTTCGCAAAGGCGACGATCTCCTTGTAGAAGTCGAGCCCCGCCATCAGCCCCGTCGGGTTGGAGGGGAAGTTGACGATCAGCGCGGTGGGCTTCGGCACGGAGTGGCGCACCGCGCGGTCCAGCGCCTGGAGCATCTCGTCATCCGGCGTGTGCGGGATGGAGCGCACCGAGGCCCCGGCGATGATGAAGCCGAACTGGTGGATCGGGTAGGAGGGGTTCGGCACCAGGATGGTGTCGCCCGGCGAGGAGATGGCGGCGGCGAGGTTGGCCAGCCCCTCCTTCGAGCCGAGGGTGGCCACCACCTCCGTCTCCGGGTCCAGCTTCACGTTGAAGCGGCGGGCGTAGTAGCCGGCCAGCGCCCGGCGCAGGCCGGGGATGCCGCGGCTGGCCGAGTAGCCATGCGTGTCCGGGTTCTGCACCGCCTCGACCAGCTTGGCCACGATGTGCGGCGGCGTCGGGCTGTCCGGGTTGCCCATGCCGAGATCGACGATGTCCTCGGCCGCGGCGCGCGCGCTTGCCTTGGCCTGGTTCACCTCGGCGAACACATAGGGCGGCAGGCGGCGGATGCGGTGGAATTCCTCGGTCATGGCCTTGGGGGTCCGTGCGACTGGAGCGTGCAGAGAGACAGGTGAATCGGGGGCGCGACCATAGAACGGATTGCCCCCCCGCGGAAACGGCCGCGCGGCGGGCTACAGCCGCGGCGGCGGCGGGGCGGCCATGTCGCCGGCGGGCGGCGCGGGCGCCAGGAATTCCGCTGGCGGCGGGGCGGGGGGCGCGCCGGGATCGGCCGGCAGGGCCGGCGCCGGGTCCGGCAGGCCCGGCGCGGCGGCGGGGG
>NZ_JBHSCH010000102.1:0-11002 GCF_042651065.1 Teichococcus aestuarii | reverse complement strand
CGCCACGCCGCGCCCGGTGTTCCCGTTGCAGGGGCGGGACGCGCTGGCGCTGGGCCTGCCGCCCGGCCCGGCGCTGCGGCAGGCGCTGGCGGCGGTGCGCCGCTGGTGGCTGGAGGGCGGCTGCGCGGCCTCGGCCGCCGCCTGCCGCGAGGAATTGCGGCGGGCCGTGCGTCCCTGACCGGCGCAGTATGGGCGCGGGATGCCGCGCCCGCCGCTCTGGCTGCCTTCAGCGTGGCTTCCGGCGCTTCGCCTTGCGGGTGCTGGCGGGCTTCACCGGCAGCACCGGCAGGCTGGCGAAGCTGCCGGGCTGCGCGCGCAGGGCCTGCAGGTCTTCCGCCGTGTCCACGTCGCGCAGCGTGCGCAGCAGGGCGATGCGGCGGCCGGTGAAGTTGGCCAAGGTATCGGCCAGCGCGTGCTCGGTGGACCAGCGCACCCGCCCGAAGGGCCGGGGCGGCCGCCGTGCCGAGAGGCCGGCCAGCCAGTAGCCGCCATCCTCCGCCGGCCCGAACACCGCATCCGCCCGGCCGAGGGCGCGGAAGGCGGCGGCGATGTCGGCGGCGGTGACGCCGGGGATGTCGCTGCCCACCACCACCACCACCACCCGGCCGCGCCGGGGGCGGGTGGCGTTGTCCAGCCTCTCGCCCAGGCCGCCCCGGCCCTGCGGCACGGTGGCGGGGCCGCGCGGCCAGCGGGCGCGGGCGCCGTCCGGCGTGGTGGCGAGCAGGGTCCGCCAGCGCCTGTCGCGGCCGATGGCGCGGGCGACCGCCGCGAGCTGGCCGCGGTAGAAGCGCAGCGCCGCCATGGCGCCGATGCCCCGGGCCAGGCGGCGCTTCACCGCGCCCAGCCTCGGGGCCTGGGCAAAGATCAGGACGGTGTCTCTGTGCATGGGGCCTCGCGAGCTGGCGTGGCAGAGATAGAGGATTGTGCCGCTGTCGGAACAGCCCTCCCTGTGGCCGAGTCACGCCGGCGCCAGGGCGGGCGGGATGATGTTCCTGCCATGTTCTTGACTTTCGCCGCGCGGCGGCGGCAGAGTCGGGCCGGAACGGAGGAAGAACCGACCATGCCGGAGGGCAGCATCCGCCCCGCCGCCTCCGCCCTGCTGGAGGGCACGCGCAAGGGCCGTGGCGCCACGGGAAACCCCCCCGTGCGCTTCGACCGCCTGGCCCTGGAAGCCTTCGACGATGGCTGGGAGACGCTGGCGGACAGCTTCGCCGCGCTGCCGCCGCTGCCGACGACGCTGACGAAGGATTCCGCCCGCACCGTCATCGCCTGGAACAACTCGCCCGATGTCGGGTTCGACCGCGCGGTGAACCCCTACCGGGGCTGCGAGCATGGCTGCGTCTACTGCTACGCCCGGCCCAGCCACGCCTATCTCGGCCTCTCGCCGGGGCTGGATTTCGAGACGCGGCTGATCTTCAAGGCCGATGTGGCGGCGCTGCTGGAGAAGGAGCTACGCAAGCCCGGCTACGTGCCGCGCCCCATTGCCCTCGGCTCCAACACCGACCCCTACCAGCCGGTGGAGCGGCAGCTGAAGCTGACCCGCGCCGTGCTGGAGGTGCTGGAGCGCTTCGGCCACCCGCTCACCATCGTCACCAAATCGGCCGGCGTGCTGCGGGACCTCGACATCCTGAAGCGGCTGGCGGAGCGGCGGCTGGTGCGGGTGTGCATCTCCGTCACCACGCTCGATGCCGGCCTCGCGCGCATCCTGGAGCCGCGCGCGGCAACGCCGGAGCGGCGCCTGGCCGCGCTGGGCGCGCTGGCCGGGGCCGGCATCCCCACCGCCGTGCTCGCCGCGCCGATGATTCCGGCGGTGAACGACATGGAGCTGGAGCGCATCCTGGAGCGCGCCAGCAGCCAGGGCGCCAGCCGCGCCGGCTATGTGCTGCTGCGCCTGCCGCTCGAGATCGCCGGGCTGTTCGAGGACTGGCTGCGCGCGCACATGCCGGACCGCGCCGAGCGCGTGCTCTCGCTGGTGCGGCAGACGCGCGGCGGGCGTGCCTACGATGCCGGCTTCGCCCAGCGCATGTCCGGCACCGGCCCCTATGCGGAGATGCTGGCGCACCGCTTCCGCGTCGCCGCGCGCCGGCTGGGGCTGGACCGCGCCGGCCCGCCCGGCCCCGGCCAGGAGAGCCTGGACTGCGCGCAATTCGCCGTGCCGCCGGCGGCGGGCGGGGCCTCCGGCGCGGCGCGGCAGCTCGCCCTGTTCTGAGCGCCCGCCGCGGGGGGAGAGAAGGCTGGGCGGTTGATCCGCCGCCCCGCGTGCGCCACCTTGGCTTCCGGCCTATCATGCCGCCACAGGACTGGAACGGAGCCGGAAGGACCGATGGCCGAATTGCTGCGCGAGCCCGAGCGTGACCGCCTCATCGCCTATCTGGAGCGGCAACTCCTGCGCACCGTGACGCTGGATGGGCAGGCGGTGCCGGCCCTGCGCGAGACGCATCTGCCTTTCCCCACCTCCGAATGGTGCTGGGTGGCCGACAGCGCCGCGGCCGCCGAGATGCTGGCCCAGCCGCACCTGCACGCGCGCTGGGGCGGGCTGGCCGACGGGCTGACCGACTTCCTGCTCGGCATGGGCACGGGCCATCTGCTGTTCAGCCGCGTCGCCGGGCCGGAATGCGTCATCCAGAGCGCCGATCCGCGCCAGCTTGTCATCCTCACCCAGGGCTATGAGTTCCGCGGCGACCTCTCGCGCGGCCTGCTGACCCAGTCGGTTCGGGGCGGCGCCGCCCGGCGCGAGATGCACTACACCGGCCACCTCGTGGAGTTCCGCCTGGGCCGGCAGCAGCATTGCCTGGATGTCGAGGATACCATCGCCGCCTATGGGGTGGAGCCGCGGCCGGAGGGCGCGCTGCTGTTCCATGAGAGCGTGCTGAAGGTGCAGGCCGGGCTGCTGCGCAAGACGGAGCGCGTGGTGGCGCGGCTGCGCTACGAATACACCATCCAGGCCCGCGACCCGCGCCTGCTGCTGCGCGTGACGCTGCGCGCCGAGCCGGGCGTGACGCTGGAGAATGTGCGCCTGACCACCGCGCTCGACGAGCTTTCCGCCGAGGCGGAGCGGCCCTTCGGCCAGCTGTTCACCGAGCGGGACGGGCGCTTCCTGCCCCTGCCGGCGGCCGGCACGGAGCTGTTCACGCTGCACCAGGGGCCGACCCGCCTTTTCAGCCTCATCGAGGAAACCGCGCCGGGCGCCGCGAACGGCCTGCACATCGCGCCGCTGGCGCCGCAGGCGCTGCAAAGCATCAAGGCCCGGACGCAGAATGGCCGGCTGCACTGGGTGCTGACGCGCTACCTCTTCCCGCGCGTCGAAGGCGGCGCCGAGGCCAGCATCCAGGAAGCGCGGCTGCTGACGGCCGGCACGCTGGCGGCCGGGCTGCCCGCCTACCAGGCCATCCTGGACGAGCCCGCCATCCTGTCCGGCCGCGATGCCGGGTTGAGCCCCGATGCCGGCACCGCCCTCAACGCGGTGGCCACGCAGATCTTCTTCGCCGCCCACAACGCCTATGCGGCGCCGCTGCCGGCGGAGCGCCAGGCGCAGATGCGCGTCTGGTACGACCGGCACGTGACGCAGTTCTTCGCCGGGCTGGGACCGGACGGCCAGGCCAGCCCGGGGCGCGTCTATCTGCGCTCCCTCGCCTTCGCCCTGCTCTCGCTCGACACCATGCTGCGCGCCACGGAGGAGCCGCGCTACGCGGAGCTTCTGGACCACGGGCTGACGCTGCTGGTGCGGCTGCAGCAGCCGGAGGAGACGGGCGGCGCCTTCGCCGATGCCGGCAAGACGGCCTATCTGGACTGCCACGCCGCCGCCATGCTGGCGCTGGCCCGGCTGCTGCCGCGCCGGCCGGAGCCGGTGCTGCAGGCGGCGCTGCGGCAGGCGCTGGCGGCGGTGCAGCTCGGCATCCTCAACGTGCCGCTGGAGAAGGGCTCGCACCGGCTGGAGACGCCCTTCGTGCGCCTGTACCGGGATGGCCGCTGGGAGGAGGATGGCGGCTTCTGGTCCTTCAAGCTGGGGCTGCTGATGCGGGCGCTGAACGCGCTGCGCCTGGCCGCGCAGGGCGGCTTCATCGTGCTGGAGCCGGCCGAGCAGGAGCGGGTGGCAGCCCTCACCGAGGCCTGCTTCGCCGAGTTGCGGGGCCGCGTGCGGGAGTTGGGCGAGGCGCTGGAGGTGCTCACCAGCCCGCTGGCCGGCGAGGGCAACGCCGCCACCCAGCCCGCCGTGCTGATGGGGCTGATGGCGCCCGATGCCGCCATCCTGCGCTTTTCCCAGCCGGCCACGGCACTGGGCTGAGACGGCACGCATGGCCCTGAAGGACCGGGTGCCGAAAGGCTGGCGCCGCCATGCCGGCCTGGCGGCGCTGCTGCTGGCGCTGCTGCCCGCCGCCTGCGCCGCGCCCCCGCCGCCCGCCAGCGCCGGCCTGGCGCCGCCCCTGCCTTACCCGCCCTCGGCGCGCGAGCGGATGCTGCGCCTGGCCCTGGCGGAATGGGAGGAATGGGGCCGCATCGTCGTGGAACCGACGGCCGGCCCCGCCCTGCACGAGGACGCCCCCGGCGGCCTGCCCGGGCCGGAATCGGCGGCGGCCAGCTTCCCGCGCGTGCTGGCCTACTGGCGCGCCACGGAGGAGGGCGAGGCCGCCATCGCCCGCAACCGCGCCCGCTACGCCAACGCGCTGGCCGATCCCGGCGCGCCGGCCTCGCTGTGGTCGGAGCCGGCCTGGTCGGCCGCCTTCATCAGCTACGTGATGCGCGGCGCGGGGGTGGACCGGCGGGAATTCCCGCCCTCCGCCGCGCACGCCTTCTACATCGACGGCATGATGGCCGATGCGCGGGACTTCCCGGCCACCGCGCCCTTCCTGCCGCGGGACTGGACCGGCTACGCGCCGCAGCCGGGCGACCTGCTCTGCGCCGACCGCTCCCGCCGGCCGCTGGCGCACTGGCAGGCGCGCTGGGCCGAGATCGGCCAGTTCCGGCCGATGCATTGCGACATCGTGGTGGCCGCCGGTCCCGGCGTGGTGGAGGCGGTGGGCGGCAACGTGGCCGATGCCGTCACCCTCTCGCGCTTCCCGGCCGACGCGGCGGGGCGGCTGCTGCCGCGCGCCGCCGGCGGCCCCGCCTGGTTCGCCGTGTTCGAGAACCGCCTGGGCCGGCTGCCGCCCTGGCAGCCACAGATGCAACCCATGGCCCAGCCACAGATGCAGCCCGGGGGGCCATTGCCGCCCGGAACCTGGAGGAACGCTTCATGACCGACCTGTTCGAGCCCCTGACGCTGCGGGGCGTGACGCTGCGCAACCGCATCGGCGTCTCCCCCATGTGCCAGTACAGCTGCGCGCCGGACGGGATGCCGACCGAGTGGCACCTGGCGCATCTGCACGCGCGGGCGATCGGCGGTGCCGGGCTGGTGATCGCGGAGGCCACCGGCGTCAGCCCCGAGGCGCGCATCACCCCCGCCGATCTGGGCCTGTGGAGCGACGCCCACATCCCCGGCCACGCCCGGCTCACCGCCGCCATCGCCGCCGCCGGCTCGGTGCCGGGCATCCAGATCGCGCATGCGGGGCGCAAGGCCAGCAGCAGCCCGCCCTGGGTGGGCGGCGTGGCCGGCGACGACCAGCATGGCTGGGAGCCGCTGGCGCCGAGCGCCGTGGCCTTCCCCGGCCTGCGGATGCCGCGCGCCATGACGGAGGCCGACATCGCCCAGGTGATCGCCGACTTCGTCGCCACGGCGCGCCGCTCGGTGGCGGCGGGCTACCGCTTCATCGAGATCCACGCGGCGCATGGCTACCTGCTGCACCAGTTCCTCTCGCCGCTCTCCAACCAGCGCAACGATGGCTGGGGCGGCGACTTCGCCGGGCGCACGCGGCTGACGCGCGAGGTGGTGGCCGCCGTGCGCGCCGCCATCCCGGAGGAGATGCCGCTGGCCATCCGCTTCTCCCACACCGACTGGACGGAGGGCGGCTGGACGACCGAGGAGACGGTGGAGCTGTCGCGCCAGGTGAAGGCGCAGGGGATCGACCTGATCGACGTCTCCTCCGGCGCGCTGGTGCCGGCGCAGATCCCGGTCGGCCCCGGGTACCAGGTGCCGGGCGCGGCCGCCGTGCGCGCCGGCGCGGAGATCCCCGTGGCGGCTGTCGGCATGATCACCGAGCCGCAGCAGGCGCAGGAGATCCTCGCCGAGGGCAAGGCCGACCTGATCCTGCTGGCGCGCGCCCTGCTGCGCGACCCGTACTGGCCGCTGCACGCCGCGGCGGCGCTGGGCCGCACCGAGGCGCTGCGCATCCCGCCGCAATACGACCGCGCCTGGGGCGCGCTCGGCAAGATGCCGATGGACAGCGCCATCGCCGAGCCGATGCCCGCCCTGTAAAGCGCCGCTCCCCCCGAACTCGCAGAAAAAAGAAGGGGGCCCCGGGGGAATTCATTCCCCCGGATTCTTTTCATCCCCCAAGGTCTGGCACCATGCCCCGCATACCCGTCACCGCCCGCCTGAGCATCGACGAATCCGAGCTGACGGAAAGCTTCGCGCGCGCCTCCGGCGCCGGCGGGCAGAACGTCAACAAGGTGGAGACGATGGTGCAGCTGCGCTTCGACGCGCGCAACTCGCCCAGCCTGCCGGAGCCGGTGCGGGAGCGGCTGATCCGCCTCGCCGGCCACCGGGCCACGGCGGCGGGGGAGGTGGTGATCACCGCGCAGCAGTTCCGCACCCAGGCGCGGAACCGGGAGGATGCTCTGGAGCGGCTGCTGGAGCTGATCCGCGAGGCCGCGGCGCCGCCGCCACCGAAGCGGCGGCCGACGCGCCCGACCCTTGGCTCGAAGAAGCGCCGGCTGGAAGGCAAATCCCAGCGCGGCGTCACCAAGCGGCTGCGCGGCAAGCCGGCGGCCGACTAGAGCCTTTCCGTCCGCACTGGCTCACGGATAAGGCCCTGGCTCATTGTTTTCGCGGGAACCTTCACGCGATCAGGCAAAGCTGGCTGCCTGCGGCCTGCTCTGACCGGCCAGCCCGCCCAGCCATATTCCGCACGACAAGGACGCCGAAGCGGCAGCCGGCCGGATGATACGATCCGGCCGGAGTCGCTTCAGTCGTTCTTGTGGCTGTTCTGGCCGCCCTTGCGGCCTGCCTCGGCCGCGCGCTCGTGGTCATTGGCGAAATTGTTGGGATCGTTCGCCTTGCCGCTGCCCACGGTTTCCTGCGACACGCCCTTCTTGCCCTCGGCCGAGCCGTGGCCGCCATGCTGGTCCTGAGACTTTCCTTGCGTCATCGGCTTGCTCCCTGTTCACCCGGGGGCAGGAGCGCCCGGCGGGTTTCCAGGAAAACGTCTCCCCCCGCCCCCGGTTGCGGCGCGGGAAGAGATGGAGCCGGCCGGGCTTTGCTCTAGGCCTGCTCCGCCGCCTGCGGCGTTTCCGCATGCGGCGACTGCACCGCGCCCAGAACCTGCTCCACGGTGCCGTCGGCGACGATGCGGCCGGCTTCCAGCTTGATGACGCGGGTGCACCAGCGGCGCACCACGTTCATGTCATGGGTGGCGATCACCAGGATGTCGGCACCCGTCACCAGCCGGGCGAGCCGCTCCTCGGCCTTGGTCATGAAGTCGGCGTCGCCGGCCAGGAACCACTCGTCCATCAGCAGGATCTGCGGCGTGATGGCGGTGGCCATGGCGAAGGCGAGCCGCACCTGCATGCCGGCGGAGTAGCCGCGCGTCGGCACGTCGAGGAACTCGCCAAGGCCGGAGAAGGCGGCGGCGTCCTGCTCCAGGGCCGCGATCTCCGCCTCGCTCATGCCGCGGTAGAGGCCGCGCAGGCGGATGTTCTCGCGCCCCGTGCTGTCGGAATCCATGCCGGCGGCGGGGTCGATCAGCGAGCCGATCTCGCCCTCCACCACCAGCTCGCCGGCGACCGGCTCGTAGATGCCGGCGAGTGTCCGCAGCAGGGTGGTCTTGCCGGCGCCATTGGTGCCGACCAGCGCCACACGCTCTCCACGGCGGATCTCGAAGGTCAGGTCGTGCAGGGCGGAGACGACGACGCGGTTCGACTCGTCGGTCTTCACGCGGATGGCGGCTTTGGCCAGCAGGCGCTTCTTCAGGCTGCGCGCGGCCAGGTGATAGAGCGGGAAGGCGATGCTCAGCCCACGGGCGGAAATGCTGGCCATGGCTGCTCAGACCCAGAAGGCGACGCGGCTGCGGAAGCGGACGAAGAAGGCCATGGCGGTGCCGCCCAGCACGCCGGTGTAGAGCAGCGCGGCCAGCCAGGTGGTCAGCGAGCCGCCGCCCTCGACCAGCGGGCCGCGCACCATCTCCAGCATGGTGTAGAACGGGTTGAGGGGCAGCCACTTGGCGCTCTCCCCCAGCAGCTCCGGCTTCCAGATCACCGGCGTCATGAAGAAGGCGAGCTGCATGACATTGGCGACGATCGGGCCGATGTCGCGGAACCGGGCGCAGATCATGCCGAGGAGCAGCGAGACGGAGAGGGCGTTCACCGCCAGCACCGCGAGGCCCGGGATGATCAGCAGCGCCTCGGCGCCCGGCCAGTGGCCCATCAGCGCGAACACCACCAGGATCAGCGGCAGGCTGTGCGCCGCGTTCAGCGCGTTGCGGAAGACGCAGCGCAGCGCGTGGGTGGTCAGCGGCAGGCGCAGCTGGCGGATCACCCCCTCGGCGTTGGAGAGACAGGTGGTGGCCTCCGACACCATGGCCGAGAGGGCGTTCCAGGTGATCAGGCTGGCCGCCAGATGCGGCAGGTAGTTGGCGATATCGAGCCGGAAGAGCTGCGCGTAGAGCAGCCCCATGCCCGCCACCAGCGCGGCGGTGGAGAGCGTGACCCAGAACGGCCCGATGACCGAGCCGCGGTAGCGGTTGCGCAGGTCGAGCCGCGCCAGCGTCCAGGCCAGCCGCCAGGAGGCGAAGCCGGCCCTGATGTCTGCCATGGCCCGGCCGGCGCGGTCCGGCTGGTTGGCGTCGATGCGATAGGTGGGAAGAACCGCTTGCTGCATGGCGGCCGCTCTATACACCCCAAATCTTCCGGGCCGCCAGCGGCCGGGGCGAAGGATCGCCCCGGCGTGTTGCGCGGATCAGTATTTCGGACCGCCATAGCTGGCGCCATGCGCCGGGGGGGTGCCGTAGGGGACGGTGCCGTAGGAGGCGGGCGGCGGGGCATAGGCGCCAGGCGGCGGGCCACCGGCGGCGCGGCTGAGGCGGGTCCGGTCGCCGCGCGCGATCACGACACGGTCATTGACCCCCAGGCCCTCCTCGTTGGTCTGCACCACCGAGATGTCGCCGCCCTGGTCCTCGCGCACGAAGAACTCGACGGCCTGCCCATCGCTGACACCGCGGCCGATGGCGTTGCCGGCGAGGCCGCCGAGCACCGCGCCGCCCAGGCCGGCCAGCGCGTTGGAGCGCCAGTCGCCGCCGATGAAGCTGCCGGCGACACCGCCGGCCACGGCGCCCGCGGCGGTGCCGACGCCGGAGCTGTTGCCCTGCACCTGGACCGGCCGCATGCCGACGATGGTGCCATAGGAGACGGAGGCGGCGCGGCCGAGCGCGGCGCTGCTGTAGGTGGCGCCGGTCTGCTGCGGTGCGCAGGCGGCCACCGTGCCGCCGATCAACATCACGGCAAGCCCGGCGCGAAGGCTGCGAGAGAGGCGGGAGGGCGCGGACATGCGTGAACCCTTTATCCGGAAGCTGCGATTCCAGGGAGACGGAAGCCCCGCCGGGCAATGCCCAGGGTTTCGCTCCCCATTTCCCTATGAGTGGTGTGCCGGCGACGCGAACGCCAGGGGGGCGGCCGCCCCCGCACACGAGGCTTGCGCTAATCTGCTGTATCCTTTAGCGCTTTGCGGGCAGATGTTCTGCTGAAACCTAAACCCGGGGCGGTTCCGGATTCGTCGGCGTGGGGGCGCAGGCGGTCCAGCACAGGAACCAGATCCACCGGGCCAGACGGAGAACAGGGGATGACTCCGTTCCAGTACGGTCGGATGGCGCCGGGGGGGCGCGTCCGCATGATGGCCACCTTGTCGCTGGTGGGCCTTTTGGCCGCCTGCGGCAGCAGCCAGCAGACCAGGACCGTCAGTTCCGGCGCCGCCGCGCAGTCGGCCGCCTACCCGCAACCCAGCAGCTATGACGCGCCCGGCCCGTCCAGCGATCCATGGGGGCCGTATATCCGCGAAGCCTCCAAGCGCTTCGACGTGCCGGAACGCTGGATCCGCGAGGTGATGCGGCAGGAGAGCGGCGGCCGCGTCGGCGCCCGCAGCCCGGTGGGCGCGATGGGGCTGATGCAGGTGATGCCCGGCACCTATGCCGAGCTGCGCGGCCGCTACGGGCTGGGGGACGACCCCTACCACCCGTGGAACAGCATCATGGCCGGCACCGCCTATGTGCGCGAGATGTACGAGCTGTATGGCAGCCCGGCCTTCCTCGCCGCCTACAATGCCGGCCCGCGCCGCCTGGAGGACTACCTCTGGAACGGCCGCGGCCTGCCGGCCGAGACGCGCAACTACGTCGCCCGCATCGGCCCGCGAATCGTCGACGCGCATCCAGGCCGCCGCGCGGCGCCGGAGGTCTATGCGGCGGCGGAGATCCCGCTGAGCATCCCGGCCGGACCGCGCCGCGGCGACACCGCCACCATGCTGGCGCTGCGCGAGCAGCGCAACGCGGTGGACCCGGGCATCCGCGTGGCGAGCCTGCCGCCGGGCCCGGTGGTGCGCATGGACCCGATCCCGGACGGCTCCACCTACAGCACCGAATCGGTGCAGGTGGCCAGCCTCGATCCGTCGATCGGCACCTCGCTGGGTGGTGGCTCCGTGGTGCGCATGGACCCGATCCCGGACGGCTCCACCTACGCCGCCGCCCCGGCCGCCGGCCCTGTGGTGCGCATGGAGCCGATTCCGGACGGCTCCACCTATGCCGCCGCGCCGCCCGCCGGCCCGCCGCTCGAGCTGGCCATGGCGCCGCCGCCCGCGCCACCGGCGCCACGGCCCAGCCCCGCGCCCGTGCCCAGCCTGCTGGCCTCGGCCTCGGCCAGCCAG
>NZ_JBHSCH010000101.1:0-11036 GCF_042651065.1 Teichococcus aestuarii | reverse complement strand
CAGCCAGAACAGGCCAGCCATGGCAGCACCTCCGGCCGCCATGGAATCACAGCAGGACCAAAGCGCAAGAGGTCCGTTAATAGGTCCTGAGCCTAGGACATGCTTGCGAAAACTCAGGCTTAACTCGACTTCGGCCATCTGAGGCATGCGTAGGCGGCGCGGCGAGGGAGTGGTTAGGCTGGTATGTCGCCGCCAAGAGACGCCGCCATGCTTCACCTGCCATCCTGTTTCGCCGCGGTGATCCTGAGCTTTGCGACGCTGTTTCTTTAGCGGAGCGACAAAGATGGTTGCACCTCGACGAGGTCCGCCGCACGGGGGAGGCTGGGATGGATGGCATCTCCGCCTTCAACCCCGATAAAGGGCAGGTGAACGATGCCATCGCAGTACCCGACACGCTACCGCCCGGTATATCGTCAGCCAGAGCGCGAGAAGCCGTAGACGACGGAGGGGTTCTCGACCAAAATGCGGCTGCGTGTAGCAGGATCGGGTACCCATTCCGCCAGCAGGTCGAGCAGTATGGCGTCATCCGGCTTTGCATTTAGAGGCTGGGTGGGGTGGGGCCAATCGCTCCCCCAGAGCATCCGCTCCGGTGCGGAGCGGACCAGTGCCGCCGCGACCACACCGGCATCCGCATATCTCGGCGCGCCGCTCCGGCTACGGATGTAGGCGCCCGAGAGTTTCACCCAGGTCCTGCCCGCATCCAGCAGCCTTCGCACTGCCTGGAAGGCGGGGGTGGCGGTGCCGCCGGGCTGCGGCACCTGGCCGATATGGTCCAGCACCAGGGGGCAGGGCAGGGAGCCCAGCATCGGCTCGGCAGCCAGGAGCGTCGCCTCGGCGGCGTTCACCTGAAGATGCCAGCCGAGCGGCGCCACGCGCCGGGCCAGCGGCGTCAGGTGCTCCGGGCGGAGCACGCCTGGCATGGTCAGGTTGAAGCGGATGCCGCGCACGCCAGCATCGTCCATCGCCCGAAGAGCGCTGTCCGAAATGTCCGGCGGCACCACCACCACCAGGCGGAAGCGGTCGCGCCCCAGCACCTCCAGCGCCTGCAGATGCAGGCTGTTATCCGTTCCATAAGCGGAAGGCTGCACAAGGATCCCGCATGAGAGGCCGAGCCGGGTCTGCAGCAGCCGGTAATGCTCCGCCGTGGCATCCGGATGGTGCGGCGTGCCAGCGGCCGAGGGCCACCGCGCGTCATAGACGTGGAAGTGGCAGTCCGTGGCTCCGGCCGGCACCGCCAGGCTGGGAGTGGCCGTGCCGGCAGACCAGGGCACCGGGGAGGAGACGGTCGGCATGCCGCTTAATCCAGCGTGGCGCCGGAGACGCGCACCAGTTCCTGCCACATCGGCCGCTCGCGCGCCGCACGCGCCGCGGCCTCCTGCGGCGTGGTGCCAAGCGCCCGGGTGCCGGTCTGCGCGAAGCGCTTCTGCAGGGCCGGGTCCGCCGCCGCCTCGCGCATCGCCCGCGACAGGCGCTCCACCACCGGCGCGGGCGTGCCCGCCGGTACCGTGACGGCGCCCCAGGAAGTGACGGCGAAATCCGCCACGCCGGCCTCGGCCATGGTGGGGATGTCCGGCAGGTCTGGCCAGCGTTCGGCCGAGGTCACGGCGAGTGCCCGCAGCCTGCCGCCGCGCAGATTGGCCAGCGCGGTGGGCACGTTGTCCACCACGAGCTGGATATCGCCCCGCAGCATGCCGGTCAGTGCCTCCGAGCCGCCCTTGAAGGGCACGTGCAGGCCCTGGATGCCGGTCCTGCGGCACAGCATCTCGCCGGAAAGATGCACCGTGGTGCCGATGCCGGAACTGCCGAAGGTGATGCCCTGCGGCTGCTTCTTCGCCCAGGCGACGAACTCGCTCAGCGTACGCGCCGGCACATGCTCGGCCGGCACGACCACCACCAGCGGCGCCTCCCAGCCTAGCGAGACCGGCACCAAGTCCTTTTCGGGGTCATAGGGCAGGTTGCTGTAGAGGAACTGGTTGATGGCCAGGGTATTCACCGCCGAGGCGCCGAGCGTGTAGCCGTCGGCCTCGGCATGGGCGACCGCTGCCGTGCCGATGGTGCCGCCGCCGCCGGGGCGGTTCTCCACCACCACGGACTGCCCGAGCCGGGCGCCCAGCCCGTCCGCGATCAGCCGTGCAGCGATGTCCACCGCGCCGCCGGGCGGGTAGGGCACGACCAGCCGCAGCGGCCGCTCTGGCCAGGAGGCGGCCCGGGCCAGCCCGGGCGTGGCGAACAGCGCGGCGGTGCTGGCGCCAAGGAAGGTGCGTCGGACGATCATGCGAGGGGCTCCTGAGTGGCGGCGCGAGGACGGCCGAGATGCGGCGGCAGGCGGTAGGTCTCGATGGCGGTGCCGGCGAAGAGCGCCGCCTTCTCATCGTCCGAGGCGGCGGCTGCAATACGCTTGAAGGCATTCCAGCAGGCGCTATAGCCGAACATGCCCTTGTCCACGGAAAAGTTGCTCTCGAACATGCAGCGATGCGCGCCGAAGAGCGCGATGCAGGTCTCGATGTAGGGCGCCCAAGCGGCGGCGAGTTCCACCGAACCTGGCGGCGTGGCAGCCTCGTGGAAGCGGAAGCCGCTCAGCGCCATGCCAAGGCCACCGAGCTTGACGCGCAGGTTCGGCAGCGCCGCCAGCCGCCGCATCGCGGCCCGCCAGACGCCGAAGACCTCCTCCCGCCGTCCGGCGAAGGGGCCGATGCCGATCGGCCCGCCCAGATGGTCGAGGATCACGGTGAGGTCGGGCAGGGCGCGCGCCAGAGCCTCCACTTCCGCAAGCTGCGTGTGATAGGCCCAGACATCCAGCGTCAGCCCATAGCGCGGCAGCAGCCCGGCGCCGCGCAGGAAGGTGGGATCGGCCAGCAGCCCCTCGCGCGGCTTGATCGGGTTGGTCTGGATGCCGGGATCGGGGTGGAAGGCTGTGTTGTTGCGGATGCCGCGGAAGCGCTCCGGCGCGGCGCGCAGATGCGCCTCCAGCACCGGCGCCACTCGCTCGCCAAGCGTCAGGTCGGCGAAGCCGACAATGCCCTGGCAGGCCCGCAGCGGCCCATACAGCCCGCTGGCGCTCTGCGCCGCGACGCCGTTGACGAACTCCGTCTCGCCGACCGGCCGCATGGCTTCCGGCCCGTCGGCACGGAACATCGAGCGGCAGGTGACGAAGACCGTGCCGCGGATGTCGTGCCCGCCGCGCGTGTCGCGCAGCAGGTCGTCGAACAGATAGCGGTCGCCCGCGCGATCCCAGAGGTGGTGGTGCGGGTCCACGATGGGCAGCGCCGGCTCGAGCGGCGGCTCGGCCCCGCGCGCCAGCCACTCCTCGCGCACCGGGATGTGCGGGCTATGAAGGGTGGATGCCATGGCGCCTACTCCAGCGTGATCCCGGCCTCCTTCACAAAGCCCTGCCAGCGCCGGCTCTGCGCCTGGAAGAACTCCGCGAATTGCTGTGGCGTGTTCGGCTCCGTCTGCAACTCCTGCGCGCGTAGCTTGGCGGCGATGTCAGGCTTCGCCTGGGCCGCGTTCAGAAGGGCGTTGAGCCTGGTCACGATGGGCTCCGGCGTGCCCTTCGGCACGAAGACGCCGTTCCACTCGTAGGTCTCGAATCCCGGCAGCGTGTCGGAGAGTGGCGGCAAGTCCGGCAGCGAGGCGAGGCGGCCCCGCCCGGTATGCGCCAGGGCGCGCAGCGTGCCCTCCTTGAGGAAGGCGATGGGGCCGTTGACGTTGCCGAGATACAGGTCGACCTGCCCGGACATCAGGTCGGCATAGATCGGCGCGCCGCCGCGATAGGGCACGTGGTTGACCGGCGCGCCGGATTCGCGCGCGAACAGCTCCAGCGCCAGGTGCTGGATCGAGCCGATGCCGGCCGAGGCCCCGTTCAGCCCCCCCGGCGTAGCCTTGGACAGTGCGATCAGCTCGGCCGGCGTAGTGGCTTTCACCTTCGGGTTCACCAGCAGGAGCTGCGGCACGGTGATGGAGCGGAACACCGGCACGAAGTCGCGCTGCGCGCTGTAGCTGAGGTTCTTGAACAGCGCGGCCTCCACCGAGAGGCCGGTGGAGCCGTAGAGCACGGTGTAGCCGTCGGGCGCCGCCTGGGCGGCGGCGGCGGCGCCGATGGTGCCGGTGGCCCCGGCGCGGTTCTCGATCACGAAGGGCTGACCGGTGGCCTCGGCCGCCGCGGCGAAGAGCAGTCGGGTCACCACGTCGGCGGTGCCGCCCGGCGGCCAGGGCACGATGACGCGCACCGGGCGGTTCGGCCACTCGCCCGCCTGCGCCTGGGCTGTCCGGGCGGCAAGCAGCAGGCTCGGGGTTGCCAGCAGGGCGGCGCGGCGCCCCAGCTTCGGCGTATCGGTCATTCCTGTTCCTCCTCTCGCATTGGTCTTGGCGCCAGGCATGCGCTGGCGCTGCGCGCGGGAGGGGGAGCCCCCCGCACGATGGTCCTTCTCTGGTGTCCTGGGGCCGCGGCCCCCGGCGGTCAGGCGGGGTTCAGAGCGGCAAGGCCCCCTTCGACCACCACGGCGCCTTCGGTGGCCGGGCAGCGGCCGGCGAGCACGGTGATGATGCTGTCCGCCGCGCTGGTCGCCATGGCCACGGCGCCGCGCGGCGTGTTGGCCGCGAGGTGCGGCGTCGGCACCAGGCGCGGGTGCCGGCGCAGCGGGCTGTCCCCGGGCAGCGGCTCGGTGGAGAAGACGTCCACCCCGGCCCAGGCGAGCTGGCCGGATTCCAGCGCCGCCAGCAGCGCCGCCTCGTCCACGATGCCGCCGCGGGCGGTGTGGACGAGGATGGCGCCCCGCGGCAGCCGCGCCAGCTCGGCGGCGCCGATCATGCCGCGCGTCTCCGGCTCCAGCGGGCAGTGCAGCGAGAGCACCTCCGCCTGTTCCAGCAGCGCGTCGAGCGTCGGCACCCGCTCCGCCGGGCCGGGCAGCGGCCCCTCGGGCAGATAGGGGTCATAGGCCAGCACGCGCATGCCGAAGGCGGCGGCGAAGCGCGCCACCTTGGAGCCGATCGCGCCATGGCCAACGATGCCGAGCGTCATGCCCTCGATGTCGCGCGTCATGCGGGAGGTCTTCTCCCACAGGCCGTCGCGCATCTTCGCGCTGACGTCGGGCAGGTCCTTCAGCAGGGTCAGCATCAGCGCCATCGCGTGCTCGGCGACGGAGCGGGAATTCGCCCCGGCGGCGCGTGTCACGGTCAGGCGGCGCGCCCGCGCGGCGGGCACGTCGATGCCGTCGATGCCGGCGCCATGGCGGGCCACCACGCGCAGATCCGGCGCGGCGGCATCCATCACGGTGCCGTCGATGCGGCCCTGACGGTGCAGCAGCGCCACGGGCCGGTGCGTGGCGATGGCTTCCAGCAGTTCCGCCTCACCCGGATAGCCCGTGGTGCAGACCGGCTCCAGCCCGGCCTGCTCCAGCATCGCCATGGCCTCGGGCGCCAGCCAGGCGGCAGTGATCAGGACGACGGGGCGGGTCATTCCACGCCCTCGCAGCCGAGCCGGCGCAGCGCCGCGTCCACCCAGGCGGCGTCATGCGTGCCCGCCTCGATGTTCGCCATCTGCTTGTGCTCGGCCGCCTGCTTGGCCATGGCGGCGGCATGGATCGCCTCGACGCTGCCGAAAGGCACGCAGAGCAGCCCGTCATCGTCGCCGAGGATGAGGTCACCGGGCTCGATCACCATGCCGTCGATGGCGACCGGCACGTTGATCTCGCCGGGGCCGTCCTTGTAGGGGCCGCGATGCGTGACGCCGGCGGCGAAGACCGGGAAGGGCTGCGCGGCGATGGCGGCGCTGTCGCGGATGGCGCCGTTGATCACGATGCCGCCGAGGCCGCGGCGCACCATCTGCGCAAGCATCAGCTCGCCGATCAGCGCGTTGGTGAGGTCGCCGCCCGCATCCACCACGATGACATCGCCCGGCGCGGCGAGGCCCAGCGCCTTGTGGATCATGAGGTTGTCGCCGGGGCGGGTCTTCACCGTGAAGGCGGGGCCGCGCAGCGGGGCGCCATCATGCATCGGCCGCAGGCGCGGACCGCCGGCCGTCATGCGGGCCATGACGTCGCTGACATTGGCCACCGGCAGGTCGCGGAAGCGCTCCACCCACTCCGCGGAAACCGCGCGGCTGCGCGGCAAAATCCTGAAGCCCAAGGCCATTCTGTTTCCTCCAGCGATCCGCCGCCCTGCGGCGGCCTGGACGGCACCCTTGCGGAGCCGGAGAAAAAATGCAACGTCATTTCGAAATTCCGGCCAACCGGCCATCCGCTCTGGGAGGAGCTTGCCCAATGCCGCTTTCCACCCCTGCTGCCCCTCTGCTGCCGCGCCGCCGCCTGCTGCTGGCCAGTGCCGGCCTGGCCCTGGGCGCGCTCGCGCGCCCGGCCCTGGCAGCATCCTCCTACCCGTCCCGCCCGGTGCGCATCGTGGTGCCCTGGGCCCCCGGCGGCGCGGTGGACGTGGTGGCGCGCCGCATGGCGCAGAAGCTGGCCGACCGGCTAGGCCAGCCCTTCGTCGTCGAGAACAAGGCGGGCGCCACAGGCACCATTGGCGCGGCGGAGGTGGCCCGCGCCGAACCAGACGGGCAGACCCTGCTGGCGATGGACAACACCTACGCGACCCTGCCCTTCCTGTTCAACAACCTGCCCTTCGACCATGCCGGGGCTTTCGCGCCGATCACCGTCAGCGCCTTCTCGCCGGTTCTGCTGCTGGTCAACGCCAAGTCGCCCTACCAGGACCTCCCCTCGCTGATCGCGGCGGCGAAGCGCGAGCCAAACAAGATTACCTTCGGCTCCGGCGGTGTCGGCAGCTCGCTGCACCTCTCGGCCGAGGCCTTCCAGCAGGCTGCGGGGGCGAAGCTGTTCCACGTCCCCTACAAGGGCGGTGGGGAAGCGGTGCGGGCGACCATCTCGGGCGAGGTGGACATGGCCATGCCCTCGCTCGGCTCCGGCCTCGGTGGCATCAAGGGCGGCCTGCTGCGACCGCTGGCAATCAGCGGCGCGCACCGCGTGGATGCGCTGCCGGACACGCCCACCTTCGACGAGGCCGGGCTGAAGGGCTTCAGCATCATCAACTGGTCCGGCCTCGTCGCGCCGCGCGGCACGCCGCAGCCGGTGATCGACCAGCTCTACCAGGCCATGGCGGCTTCCCTGCGCGAGCAGGACATGCTGGCCTTCCTGAAGACGCTGGCGGCCGAACCCGGCGGCATGCCGCCCGCCGAATTCGGCAAGCTGATCCAGCAGGAGCAGACCCTCTGGGCCGAAGTCGCCAAGAGCGCCGGCATCGAGCGGCAGTGAGGGTCCGGCCGTGAGCTTCTTCGCCCCGCCGCCCCGCATCGAGACCACGCTCTTCTCGCGCCTGCCGGATCGCTTCCGCCACCTGAGGCGCACCGCCTGGAGCGACGCCAACCGCGCCGGCAAGCCGGTGGACAGCTTCCTGGAGGGCCCGGTCTTCGACCGGAACGGCCTGCTCTACGTCACCGACATCCCTTTCGGGCGCATCTTCCGCGTCTCGCCCGGGGGCGAGTGGCAGCAAGTGGCCGAGTATGACGGCTGGCCGAACGGCATGAAGATCGCGCCCGATGGACGCTTCGTCGTCACCGACTACAAGCGCGGCCTGCTGGTGCTGGACCCGGCATCGGGCGCCGTCACGCCGCTGCTGGAGACAGCGCGCTCGGAAAGCTTCAAGGGCGTCAACGATCTCTGCTTCTCGGCGGCTGGCGACATCTACTTCACCGACCAGGGGCAGACCGGGTTGCAGGACCCCACGGGCCGCGTCTGGCGTCTGGAGCCCGATGGCCGGCTGACCTGCCTGATCGACACCATCCCGAGCCCCAACGGCATCGTGCTGGCGGCGGACGAGAGCCACCTTCTGGTCGGCGTCACCCGTGCCAACCAGATCTGGCGCCTGCCGCTGCACGCGGACGGCAGCGTGACCAAGGCCAGCATCTTCTGCCACATGCATGGCGGGCCAAGCGGGCCGGACGGGCTGGCGCTCGACCAGGAGAACTGCCTGCTGGTCGCGCATGCCGGCTTTGGCACGGTCTGGCGGCTTTCGCCGCGCGCCGAGCCGCTGCTGCGCATCGCCTCCTGCGCGGGGTGGTCCACCACCAACCTCGCCTTCGGCGGTCCGGACCGGCGCAGCCTGTTCATCACCGAGTCCGAGACCGGCAGCATCCTGCGCGCCGAGCTGTCCGCGCCCGGCCAGATCCTGCCGGCCTGAACGCGACGCCCGCCGGCGCGGCGCGCGTCGCCAGCAACCAAACGCCCCGAAGAGGGCACGAGAGGAAGGTCCAGACCATGTTGCGACGCCATTTCCTGGGCGCGGCAGCCGCCACGACGCTGGCCCTGCCGAACCTCGCGCGGGCGAGGGAGAAAAGCGTGCTGTGCTTCATCCCCTTCGTTGATCTGTCGCTGCTCGACCCGGTTGCCACCACTGCGACGCCGACGCGCAACCACGCCTTCATGGTGTTCGACACGCTCTACGGCCTGGACGCACAGTTCCAGCCGCAGCCGCAGATGGTGCAGGGCCACGCGGTCGAGGATGACGGCCGCCTCTGGAGGCTGACGCTGCGCGACGGCCTCCGATTCCACGATGGCAGCACCGTCACCGGGCGCGATTGCGTGGCCAGCATCCGCCGCTGGGCGTCACGGGACTCCTTCGGCCAGGCACTGATGGCCGTGACGGACGAGCTTTCCGCGCCGGACGACCGCACCATCCTGTTCCGCCTCAGGAAGCCCTTCCCGCTGCTGCCGGCGGCGCTGGCCAAGGCCTCGCCCAGCATGTGCGCCATCATGCCCGAGCGGCTGGCCAGGACCGACGCCGCCAGGCAGGTGACGGAGATCGTCGGCAGCGGTCCGTTCCGCTTCCTGGAAAGCGAGCACATGGCCGGCGCCCGCGCCGTCTATGCGCGCTTCGACGGCTACGTGCCGCGGGCCGATGGTGTCGCGGGCGGCACCGCCGGCCCCAAGGTCGTGCATTTCGAGCGGGTGGAATGGACGGTCATGCCGGACGTCTCCGCCGCCTCCGGCGCGCTGATGGCCGGGGAGGCCGACTGGTGGGAAACCCCGTCCCCCGATCTCGTCGCCCTGCTGAAGCGCAACCGGGACATACGGGTGGAGGTGAAGGACCGCCAGGGCCTGACACCGATCCTGCGCTTCAACTGCATCCAGCCGCCCTTCGACAACGCCGCGCTGCGCCGCGCCGTGCTGGGCGCGGTGGACCAGTCCGAGTTCATGCAGGCCTACAGCAGCGATCCGGAGACCTGGCACGTCAAGCTGGGTATGTTCTGCCCCGGCACGCCGATGGCAAACGATGTCGGCTTCGACCGCCTCTTCGGCAAGACCGACATCGCGCGCGCGAAGCAGGCGGTCGCGGCCTCCGGCTACAAGGGCGAGAAGGTCGCCTTCATGCTGCCGATGGACCATCCGGTGAGCGCGCCGATCGGGCAGGTCGGCATCGATCTGTTCCAGCGCATCGGGTTGAACGTGGACGTGCAGGCAGTGGACAGCGGCACGCTGTTCCAACGCCGCAACTCGCGCGAGCCGGTGGAGAAGGGCGGCTGGAGCGTCTTCCCATCCATGGTCTCGGGCCTGAACATCCTCGATCCGGCGGTGACCAGCGTGGCGCGCGCCAATGGGCTGAAGGGCTGGTATGGCTGGCCCACCAGCGAGGAAGCGGAGCGGCTGCGCGATGCCTGGATAGAAGAGCGCGACCCGGCTGCGCAGAAGACGCTGGCCGAGCAGATGCAGGCCCAGGCCTGGAAGGATGCCACCTTCCTGCCCACCGGCCAGATCTTCCAGCCCATGGCCTGGCGCCGCGATATCGGCGGCGTGCTCGACGGCTTCGTAAAGTTCTGGAACGTGCGTCGGGTCTGAGAGCCCGGCCCGGCTCCCGCATCCTGCCGGGAGCCGGGACCGGGGGAGAGAAATCCTCCCCCGGACCTCGTCTTCTCTCCTTTCTCCGGGTCTTGCCGCGCTCGTTCCGCGTGCTCACACAGAACTGGGGAACCGCTCCGGCACCTGACCCCGCCGGGGCGGCCGTTGGTACGGGCGGAACAGGATCGATGGCAGAAGGGCGGATCCAGGGGCGTTCACGCCTCCAGCCTTCCTGCCCGCGCAGCCCCGTGGCCAGCCATCCTCCAAGGAGGGCTCCGGATCGTCAGGCAGGGTTGGAGGGGGAGGGGATCTCCGGCATCCGGCCGCCCAGGCTGCGGGTCAGCCGTGCCGCGGCCTCGCGCAGGGCAGGGCGGATCGCCTCAGCCGCCTCCGCCGTCAGGCGGGTGATCGGGCCAGTGACGCAGACCGCGCCGGCGAACGTCTCCTCCGGTCCGAAGGCCGGCATGGCCATGCCGGCCACATGCGGATCGTTGGCGCCGGCGGTGTAGAGCGGGAAGTCCAGCATAGCGGCTTCCGGCGGCAGCGGCGAGGTGGTGAACAGCCGCAGCACCTGCGCGATGGCAGAATTGTCCATCGGCAGCCTGTCGCCCGGCCGGACATGCAGCCGCAGGCGATGCGGCGAGTCCACGCGGAACAGGCAAAGCCGGCTCTCGCCGCGCCGGATGTAGAAGGAGGTGCTTTCGCCGGTGCGTTCCACCAGCGTCTCCAGCACCGGCATTACATGCGCCTCCAGCCGAAAGGATTGCTGGTAGATCATGCCCAGGCGCAGCAGTTCGGCATCGAGCCGGTACTGCCCCTCCGCCGTGCGCGAGAGATAGCCGAAGGCCTCCAACGAAACCGCCAGGCGCATGATGGTCGTCTTGACCAGCCCGGTCCGCGCTGAGAGTTCGGCCAGGGATAGCGCAGCGTCGCCCTTACGGAAGGCGCTGAGGATTGTCAGCAGGCGCTCCGCCGAGGCAACGCCCTCCAGCGCGGGAGCAGGACGAAGTTTGTTGATCATGGCCGCAGGTCTAACGCCCGGCATGTGCCCCGATCAAGCATCCGGACGGCAGCGTCGGGACCGGCGGGAGGCGGCTAGGCTCAGGACCTATTAACGGACCTCTTGCGCTTTGGTCCTGCTGTGATTCCATGGCGGCCGGAGGTGCTGCCATGGCTGGCCTGTTCTGGCTG
>NZ_JBHSCH010000100.1:0-11249 GCF_042651065.1 Teichococcus aestuarii | reverse complement strand
CCGCCAGGCCAGCAGCGGCACGACCAGCGCGGCGAAGGAGAGCGAGCCGGCCAGCGCCACCGTGCCCACCTGCCCGATCACCGCGCCGAAGGGGCCGAACAGGCCGCCCGCGAGACCGAGGATCTTGCCCAGCAGCAGCTCGCCCGCGGCGCCGCCCGGCCCGGCCAGGGTCGGGGCGCCTTCCGGCAGCGGCGCCAGGGCGATGGCGGCGGCCAGCATCGGCGCCGCCGCCAGCACCGCCGCCACCCGCCCCACGAAGGGCGCGAGGCCGCGATGCGTGGCCAGCCGCCAGGACCAGCCCAGCATCACCCCCACCGGCAGGTAGCCGCCCCAGCCGAAGCCCTGCAGCAGCAGGTCGGAGACGATGGCGCCGCCCGGCCCGGCGAGGTTGGTCGGCGCGCGCGTGGCGGAGGTGTTCAGCGAGGGATCGGCCGGGTTGTAGCTGATCAGCGCCAGCAGCAGCCCGAGGCCGCCCAGCGCCAGCACCAGCCCCAGCAACTCCGCGCCGCGCCGCCGCAGCGCCGCCTGCACGGCGGGCGAGGCGAAGCGGCGCGTGCCGGCGGCCAAGCGGCCCTCGGGGCTGCCGGAAGACGGGTCGGAAGAACGATCGGCGTAAGCGCGCGGCATGGCCTCAGTCATCTGTTGCTGAGCGGGTGTCTCAGCCTACCACGACAAAGGCTTGCAACAGAAGGAAACCTCTCGCGAAAGCCGCCACGCGTGCCGGTTCAGTCGCGCTTCGGCAACACCCGGCTCGCCACCTGCCGCGCGGTGTTGGCCAGCACGCTGCCAAGCTCCGGCTCGCCGAACATGCTGCGCATGAAGGCCTGGGCCTGCTTCAGCGTGATGTGCGGCGGCAGCGGCGGCACGTTCGGGTCGGTGCGGAAGTCGAGCACCACGGGGCGGTCCATGGCCAGCGCCTGGTCCCAGGCGGGGCCGACGCGCTCCGGGTCGTCCACCGCGATGCCGCGCAGCCCGGCGAGTTCCGCGAAGGCGGCGTAGGAGAATTCCGGCAGGCTCTGCGAGCCGAGGAACTTCGGGTCGCCGCCCATCACGCGCTGCTCCCAGGTCACCTGGTTCAGGTCGCGGTTGTTCAGCACCATCACCACCAGCCGCGGGTCGGACCATTCCTTCCAGTAGCGGGCCACGGTCAGCAGCTCGTTCATGCCGTTCATCTGCATGGCGCCGTCGCCGACGATGGCCACCACCGGCCGCTCCGGATGGGCGAACTTGGCGGCGATGGCGTAGGGCATGCCGCTGCCCATGCTGGCCAGCCCGCCGGAGAGCGTGGCCATCATGCCGCGCCGCAGCTTCACGTCCCGCGCATACCAGTTGGTGGTGGAGCCGGAATCGGCGGCGATGATGGCGCGCTCCGGCAGGCGGCGGGAGAGTTCCCAGAAGACGCGCTGCGGGTTGATCGGCTCCGCCGCCTGCATGGCGCGCTTCTCCAGCAGCGCCCACCAATCCTCCGTCCAGCCGCCGATGCGGTCCCGCCACTTGCCGGGCTCCTTGCGCTTCAGCAGCGGCAGCAGGGCACGCAGGGTGGCGGCCGAGTCGCCGGCGAGGTTCACCTCCATCGGGTAGCGCAGGCTGAGCATCGAGGGGTTGCGGTCGATCTGCACGCCGCGCGCCGCCCCTTCCTTCGGCAGGAACTCGGAATAGGGGAAGCCGCTGCCCACCATCAGCAGCGTGTCGCATTCCTGCATCATCTTCCAGGAAGGCTCGGTGCCGAGCAGGCCGATCGAGCCGGTGACCCAGGGCAGGTCGTCCGGCACCGCGGCCTTGCCGAGCAGCGCCTTGGCGATGCCGGCCTGCAGCACATCGGCCACCGCCAGCACCTCGTCCGTGGCGCCGAGCGCACCGGCGCCCACCAGCATGGCCACGCGCTCGCCGGCGTTCAGCGCCTCGGCCGCCTGTTGCAGCGTCTGCGGCTCCGGCACCACGCGGGGCGCGGCATAGCCCACGCCGCTGTGGATGGTGCCGTGCGCGTGCGGCGGCGTCTCCACCGCCTCCAGCTCCTGCAGGTCGTTGGGCAGGATCAGGCAGGCGATCTTGCGCTCGCCCTGGGCGATGCGCATGGCGCGGTCGATCAGGTGGCGGATCTGCTCCGGCACGCTGGCCTGCTGCACATAATCCGCCACGTCGTTGAACAGCGCGGAGAGGTCCACCTCCTGCTGGTAATGCCCGCCCAGCGCCGCCCGCGCCTGCTGGCCGACGATGGCCAGCACCGGCATGTGGTCCGCCTTGGCGTCGTACAGCCCGTTGAGCAGGTGGATGGCGCCGGGGCCGGAGGTGGCCAGGCACACCCCCACCTCGCCCGTGTACTTGGCGTGGGCGGTGGCCATGAAGGCGGCCATCTCCTCGTGCCGCACCTGCACGAAGGGCATCGTCTCCTTCGCCCGATCCAGCGCGCCGATCAGCCCGTTGATGCCATCGCCCGGATAGCCATAGACCCGGCGGACGCCCCATTGCCCGAGGCGTTCCCAGACGAAGTCCCCGACCGTCTTGGCCATGGCTGTTCCCTTTCCGCTGCGTGGCGTGCTGGACGGCCAACGCGGAAGAGGAAGGGGTGTTGTCGGAGATCTTCTTTTTCTGAAGAAAAAGAAGCAAAAAGACTTTTCGAGTCTGGCGTTCCGCTATCCACCCGCGCCACGCCAAACTGACAAAAGTTTTTTGGTTCTTTTTTCCAAAAAAGAACGTGCTTTCAAAACACTCCAACGCCACAGCGTTGCAGGTAATTGGCCACGGCCTCGAACTCGGCCGGCGGACGGGTGCGGTCCGCCTCGTCGCCGCGCGGCACGTAGATCAGCGTCTCGTACCGGGCGCGCGTCAGCAGCACGCGGTAGGTGTTGCGCAGGTAGCGCCGCGTCTCGGGCGAGGCCACGCGCTGCCAGTCCTGCCCGGCGAAGCGGCGGGCCTGCCAGCCCTCGGCGCCGCGGATGAAGTCGCCGCCCCAGGCCAGGCCCACCACGTCCAGTTCCAGCCCCTGGCAGGCGTATTCGGTGGCGCAGACCTCCAGCGCGTCCGAGCCGCGCACATCCGGCCAGCGGTTGAGGAACCAGTTGACCACCTCGTCATCCGCGCCGTGCAGCTGCGCGCCCAGGCCCTCGGCGCGCAGGCGCTTGGCCTTGGCCGAGCAGACCAGCCCCGCCCGGCGCAGCCCCCGCGCCCGGGCGCGCAGCCCGGCCCGCAGCGCGCCGAGGTCGCGCGTCAGGAAGAAGGGCAGCCCGCCCCCCGTGGAACGATCGGCGGCGATGGCGGCGGCTTCCTCCGGCCGCTCCTCCAGCACCGCCGCCACCCATTGCGCGCTGCGCTCGTGGTGGATGGAGCGCACCGGTACGGTGAGGTCCAGATCCTCCTCCAGCGTGAGCCGTGGCGGGTGGCCCTCCGCCAGGCGCTGCGCCGGCTCCGCGGCGGAGAGCGCGCGCGGCGCCGCCACCGCCCCCCAGAGGCCACCGCCCCCTTTGGCCCAACTGGCGCCGATCACCCGACCCCATTCGGCCAGCCCGGCCTCGCCCGTGTTGATCTCCTGCCCGTTGCCGATCAGCGCCACGATGACGGACCATCCCGGCACCCGCGCCATGATCTCCAGCATGTGGCCGGGCTCGGAGGTGGTGAGGATGGAGCTGCGGCGCTGCGTGTCCCGCCCCGCCTGGGCGGCGTCCCAGGCGCGCTGGGCCTCGTCGAACACCACCACATGCTCGGGCGGTGCCTCGGCCGGGTGGCGGACATGGTGTTCCAGGAAGCGGTGCACGTTCTGCAATACGGCGCGCGCCTCGCGGCGCGGCTGGCGGGCGCCGCGGCCCTGCGCCTCCCGCGCATCCCGCTCCAGCGCGCCGCGCAGCACCGCCACCAGCGGCGCGTTGCCGGTGAGGAAGGCGGTGCTGCCTTCCGCGGCGGGGCCGAAGGCCAGGTTCAGCCCGCACAGCGTCTTGCCCGCGCCGGGAATGCCGGTGACGAACACCACGCGCCGCGCCCCCTCCGCCCGTGCCTGTCCGATGGCGGCGCGGATGGCCGCCGTGGTGCGGGTGAGGTTGCGCGCATCGGCCCGCGCCGTGGCGATGGCCTCCACCCCGTGCCGGTCGAACAGCCGCCGCGCCGCCTCGATGATGGTGGGCACCGGCCGGTAGGGCGCCGCCTCCCAGGCGGCGGCGTCGAGCGGCGCGGCGGGGGCGGGGATGGCGGCCTGGATGCCGCGCAGCAGCGCGCCGAGGCTGGCGGGGCTGGCGCGCAGCACCGGCGTCGTCACGCCAGGGAGGAAGATCGGCCACTGGTTCACCGGCGCCGCCGCGCCGCTCGCCAGCAGCAGCGGCACCACGGGGTGCGCCCGGCTGGCGGCGTGGAAGTCGAACAGGTCGAGCGCGTAATCCTCCACCTGGGCGAGGTCGGGTGCGGCAAAGCCGGTGGCGCCGTGCTTGTATTCCAGCACCAGAACGGCGCGGTCGGTCAGCAGCACGGCGTCGATGCGGCGTTCCAGCCGCAGCATCTCCACCTCCAGCAGCACCTGCCAGGATTCGCCGCCCGCCTCGCGCAGCGCCGCCTGGAGGGTGACGATGAGGGCGCCCCAGCTCTCCCGCTGCGCCCGCTGCACCTCCGAGAGTTGCCCGGCCTGGGCGTAGGAAAGCTGCGCGGCCCAGTCGGCCGCGTCCCGCGCCAGCAGCGCGGCGCCGGTGCAGGAGACCCAGGCCTTCACCCGCGCCGCCTCCCCGGCCAGGTGGCCAGCCCGATGCTGGCCAGCATCAGCCCCAGCCCGGCGCCGTGCATCGGGGAAAAATGCTCGCCCAGCAGCGCCACCGCCACCAGCGCGGCGGTGGCCGGCAGGAACACGGTGAAGATGCCGGCCACCCCCGCCGGCGCGCGTTGCAGCCCGGCATACCAGAGCAGCAGGCACAGCACCGAGGCGGTGAGGCTGTGGAACACCAGCAGCGCCGAGACCTCGGCCGAGGCCAGCGCCGCCACGCCCCCCAGCACCGGCAGGGCGAAGGGCAGCATCAGGGCCGCGCTCCACAGCTGCATCCACAGGCTGGCGGTGAACACCGGCACCCGGCCGGCGATGCGCTTGGCCAGCAGCACATAGGCCGCCTCGCCGCAGACGCCCAGGAACACCAGCGCGTTGCCGAGCAGGCTGCCGCCCCCCCCGCCCTCGCCCGCCAGCCGCGCCAGGGTGATGGCCGCCATGCCGCCCACCGCCAGCGCCGCCGCCGCCCATTGCCGGGGCGGCAGGCGCTCGCGCAGCCACAGCGCCGAGCCGAGGGCGATGACCGCCGGCAGTGTGGCCAGCACCAGCCCCGCCTCCAGCGCCGAGGTGTGGCGCAGCCCGGTGAGCAGGGCCGCGTTGTAGAGCAGCGTGCCCAGCGCCGCCTGCAGCGCCAGGTTGCGCAGCACGGCGCCGGAGGGGATGGCGCCGCCCTCGCGCAGCCGGGCCAGCGGCCACAGCACCGCGCAGGCCAGCAGGCAGCGCAGCAGCACGATCAGCGCGATGGGCAGGGCGCCCGCCAGCAGCTTCGCCACCGCCACGTTGAGGCCGACCAGCGCCATCGAGGAACCCAACTGGAGATAGGCGGTCAGCATGCGGCTCCGGCGCGGCGGTTGGCGCGCGCAGGGTCGCAGGCTTCCGGGGTGGCGCCAAGCGGGGGCGCGCCCAGTCCTCCGCCTAGTCCTCCTGGCGGAAGGGCGAGGCCTCAACCAGCGCCGCCATCTCCTCCAGAATGGCGGGGCGCTCGGCGTCCAGGAACTCGGCGACGGCGCGGCGCAGCCCGCCATGGCCGATCCAGTGCGCCGAATAGGTGGGCACCGGCAGGTAGCCGCGCTGGATCTTGTGCTGCCCCTGCGCCCCCGCCTCCACCCGCTTCAGCCCGTGCGCGATGGCGAAGTCGATGGCCTGGTAGTAGCAGAGCTCGAAATGCAGGAAGGGCGTCTCCACCGTGGTGCCCCAGTTGCGGCCGTAGAGCGCCTCCCGCCCCATCAGGTTCAGCGCGCCGGCGACGGGGCGGCCCTCCTGCTCGGCCACCATCAGCACCACCCGCTCGCCCAGCCGCTCGGCCAGCAGCGGCCAGAAGCGCGGCGTCAGGTAGGCGCTGCCCCATTTGCGGTCCACCGTGTCCATGTAGAAGCGGTGGAAGGCGGCCCAGTGGCGCGGCGTGATCTCGGCGCCGCGCAGCATGCGGAAGGTGAGGCCGGCCGATTGCGCGTCCCGCCGCTCGCGCTTCAGCTGCTTGCGCTTGCGGCTGGACAGGGCGCCGAGGAAATCCTCGAAGCTGCCATAGCCCGCGTTGCTCCAGTGGAACTGGGTGCCGATGCGCCGCAGCCAGCCGGCCTCGCCCAGCGCGTGCCACTCGGCCTCCGTGCAGAAGGTGACATGGGCGGAGGACAGGCCGAGTTGCTCCGCCGCCTGCGCCAGGGCCTGGGCCAGCGCGCCCGGCGGCAGGCCGGAATCCGGGCGGGCCAGCAGGCGCGGCCCCGGCACCGGGCTGAACGGAACCGCCACCTGGAGCTTCGGGTAGTAGCGCCCGCCCGCGCGCTCGAAGGCATTCGCCCAGGCATGGTCGAACACGTATTCGCCATAGGAGTGGCTCTTGGCGTAGGCGGGAGCCACGGCCAGCAGCCGGCCCTCCGGGTCGCGCAGCGCGGCGTGCTGCGGCAGCCAGCCGGTGCGGGCGGAGGCCGAGCCGCTGTCCTCCAGCACCGACAGGAAGGCATGGCTGACGAAGGGGTTGTCGTCCCCCGCGCAGGCATCCCACTCCGCCGCGGGAATCTCCGCGATGGCGGGATGCAGGCGCAGGGTCAGCTCGGGGGCACCATCGGGCATGGCCCAGCATGTGCGCCGCAACCGGGAACGCGCAAGGCGGGGCGGCGCCCCGCGCCCGCTTCTCTCTCCCGCGCGGGGAAGCCCGGTCCTAGAGCGGGCGGCAGGCCAGGGCGGTGGCGCCGGCCAGGCGCACCATGCGGCGCGCGGCCACCGCGGCCCCCGCGGCGCCGCCGGCCAGCTTGGCGGCATGGCCCTCCACCAGCTGCTCCACGCCGGCCTCGGTGACGATGTCGGCGCCCGCCGCCAGCCCGGCGGAAAGCGCCAGCCGCCGCAGCAGCCGGCCCAGCACGAAGGTGCCGGGACGCACCCCGTGCAGCACCGCCACCTGGCGCATCAGCCGCAGGCCGAGCCAGCCCATCGCCACCGCGTCCAGCGCCGGGGAGGGCAGCACGGCGGTGGTCAGGAAGACCTGCCGCGCCGCCTGCCCGCCCAAGCTCCGGGTCTGCTTGTCCAGCACCGGCAGCAGCCCGGCGGAGAGCAGGCCGCGCGCCTCGGCCATGGTGGTGGCGCGGCGCAGCGTGGCCACGGCGGGCGCCGCCTCCGGCAGGCGGCGCGCCACGGATTCCGCCCAGTCGAGCAGCGCGGGCGGCGGCGGGGCGGCGTCCGGCGTCTCGCGGACGGCGCCGGCCAGCCGCTCCAGCGAGTCGAGCCGGCGCAGCGCGCGCCATTCCCGCCCCGCCGCCACCGCCAGCAGCCCGCCCACGCCGAGGCCGAGCGCGCTGCCCAGCCAGCCCAGCACGGGCGAGGCGGTGAACAGATCCGCCACCATCAGTTCCAGCCAGAGGCCGAAGCTGCCCAGCACCAGCAGCCCCGCCGCCAGCCCCACCGTGCCGAGCGAGGCCAGCCAGCCGGCGCCCGCCAGCGGCCCAGGCCCTTGCAATGCCACCGGCTCGCCATGGCGGACCAGCCCGCCCTCGGCCGGCGGCAGCAGGGCGGGGCCGAGATCGCCCGCCAGCACGGGCTCCGGCGCGCGGGTGGCGGTGCGCGGGCGCTCGGGCTCGTCGGCCCAGCCGGGGCCGGCGTTCACCGGGGGCCTCGCGGGGTGGGGCGGTCCGGGATAGTGCGGTCCGGGATAGTGCGGTCCGGGCGGGTCACAGCGCATCCTCCAGGAGCCAGGCGATCAGCCGGTCCATCTCCAGGTGTGGCAGCCCTTCCCGGCCGTCCGGGTCGATCACCGGCGGGCGGAACACGGGCAGCTCGAAATAGGGCCGGCGCCAGAACGCATCGTCGGGAGCCGGCGGTTGCGGCGGGATCTGGCCGGGGCGGAAGGGCCGCCGCCGCGTCTCGCCCATCGGCACGCCCTGCACCACCGGCGCGCCGCCGGGAGCGGGCTCGCCCTCCTCCGTGCAGCGCAGCGCGGCGATCGCGGCATGGGTCATGGCCGGGCCGCCGGCATGGCCGTGCGTGCCCACCATGCCGCGGAACAGCGAGAGGAAATCGCCACGCTGCGCCTGCGGCACGTAGTCCGCCTTGGTGGCGACGAAGGCCACCCGCCGCAGCGTGCGCAGCCCCAGCCAGCGGGAGCGCGAGCGGGCATCGTAGGCGCGGGCGATCTGCGCCACCGCCTGCCGGGCATCGGTGAAGGCGCCCTCGCCGGCGCAGAGCGCGCCCAGCGCGTCGACCAGCACCACCTGCCGGTCGAAGCGGGCGAACCAGGGGTCGAAATAACTGCGCCGCATATCGTCGCGATAGGCGTCGAACCGCTCGGCCAGGGCGGCGCGCAGGCTGCCCGCGGCCGGGCTGCCCTGGCCGGGGAGCGGGAAGAACCACATCATCGGGCTCTCGCCCTTGGGGCCGGGCACCAGGAAGCGGCCCGGCTGCAGCCAGCGCAGCCCGTGCCGGTCGCGCGCCGCCGCCAGCAGGTCGCGGTAGAGCAGGAAGCCGCGCTTGGCCACGGCATCGTCGGCCGGGGCGTTGCGGTCCAGCCCGGCCAGGAAGGACAGGAAATCCCCGGCCAGGGCGGCGCGCGGCGGCTGGCGCAGCTGCGCCAGCGTGGCGGCCGACCATTCCTCGTAGCTCTGCTCCAGCAGCGGCAGGTCGAGCAGCCACTCGCCGGGATAGTCCAGGATCTCCAGCCGCACCCGCCGCGCCGGCAGCCAGCGGCCCCAGTCGCCGGGGCGCTCCACCACCAGGGTCAGGGTGGCGCTGGCCAGGTCGCTGGTGCGGGGCGGCCAGTGCGGCGTGGCGCCGGCCAGGTCGCGCAGCTTGTCGGCGGCGTCGAACCAGTCCAGCGCCTGGGTGCCGGCCGGCTCCAGCCGCACCGCCTGGATGCGGCGCCCCTCCTCCGCCATGCGGCGGCGCAGCGCCGGCAGCGTGTCCCGCCCCCGCCCCAGCGCCAGCAGGTTGGCGATGAGGGAGGTGATGAACACCGTCTTGCCGGAGCGGCTGAGGCCGGTGATGGCGATGCGCAGCGTCGTCTCGTTGAGCGCCCGTTCCGCCTCGCTGGTGAGCCGGGCCAGTCCCTCGCCCAGCAGACCCAATCCTGCCGCCATCCGCCTCCGCCTTGTCTGTCAGCGCCCCATGTAGGGAGGCGGGCCGGGGGAATGAATTCCCCGGCCCGGCTTCTTTTGGCCCCTCAGAACACCTTGCGCCTCTCAGAACACCTTACGGAAGAAGTGCCGGGTGTGGCCAACCGGGTTGTCCGGCACATGGCCGAACTCGGTGTAGCCCTGCTTGATGTAGAAGGCAGGGGCCTGGAAGCTGTAGCTGTCGAGCCAGGCGCCGACGCAGCCGCGCGCCTTCGCCTCCGCCTCCGCCCGCGCGATCAGCTCGGCGCCGAGGCCGCCGCGGCGCAGATCCTCGGGCAGCCAGAACAGCTCGATGAACAGCCACTTCTTGTCCGTGCGGCCGGTCAGGCCGCCGCGGACGGCGCCGGTCTGCGGGTCGCGCACCAGCACCGAGAGCGGGCGGCGGCCGGAAGGCCCCACCGCCGCCTCGTTGAAGGCGATGATGCCCTTCAGCACCACGTCCTCCGCATCGGCGTCCGGCGCGTCGCTGACCTCGATCGCCGGCAGCGCCGTGCTCACGCCGCCACCTCGAACAGGCCCTCGACCTCCACCGCCGCGTCCATCGGCAGGGAGGGCACGCCGATGGTGCTGCGCGCATGCCGCCCCGCCTCGCCGAACACCGCCACGGCGAGGTCCGAGGCGCCGTTCATCACCTGGGCGTGCTGGGTGAAGGCGGGGGCGCAGGCGATGAAGCCGCCGAGGCGCGCCACCCGCGTCACCCGGTCGAGGTCGCCCACCGCCGCCCTGAGCTGCGCCAGCACGTTCACCAGGCAGAGCTGCGCCGCCTGCTGCCCGGTCTCGATGTCGATCACCTCGCCGAGCTTGCCGGTGAAGGCCACCTTGCCCTCGCGCATCGGCACCTGGCCGGAGACGACGACCAGCGTGCCGCCCGAGACGATGGTGAAGGGCACGTAGTTGGCGACCGGCGCGGCCGGCACGGGCAGGGTGATGCCAAGCTCGGCGAGGCGCGCCTCGATGCGTCCGGCCATGGGACGTCTCCTTGTGTTCGGTGGCTATTGGGTGTCGGCGGGAATGGCGGGAAAGGGGAAGGCGCCGCTCAGCCCACCAAGCGGAGGGTGCGGCGGCGCGCGGCGGGCGAGGGCTGCGCCGGCAGGTCGAGCGGCAGCAGCGGGCCACGGTCGCCCGGCGTGCCGGTGGCCTCCACCGCGCATTCCTCGAGCGAGGGGTCGGGCCAGAGGCGCCGCGCCGCCTCGCCGCCGAGATGGGCGATGGCCAGCCGGCGGAAGGCCCAGTCCAGCACCGAGGTGGCGCAGAGGATCTCGGGGTCGCCCTCCACCGCCCCGGCGGGGCCGAAGCGGGTGTAGGCGAAGCTGCCGACATAGTCGGAGAGCGGCACGCCACGGGCGAGGCCGATGTTCACCGCCTGGATGAAGCCTTCCAGCAGCCCGCGGAAGCCGCTGCCCTCCTTGCCGCCGGCGGTGAGCCCGACCTCGGCCAGCCCGCCCGTGGCCGACTGCGTGGCGCGCAGCGTGACCCGGTGGCCGCCGACGACGACGCGCCAGACCTGCCCGTGCAGGCCAGTGCCGGGGGCGGCGCCAGGGGCGATGGCGGGGCGCGGCGGCGGCCGCGGCCGGGCCGGCAGCGGCCGGGCCGCCGGCACCGGGCTGGCGGCGTGCAGATAGGGGCGGATGGCGGCGTCCATCGCCTCCCGCGCCGAATCGGGCACCGGGGCCAGCAGGGCCAGGGCGCGCTCCCCCTGCAAGGCGAGGGCGCGGCGCGCGGCCAGGGTGGGCTGCTCCACCACCCGGCCGGCCTCGTCATGCGCCAGGCGGGTGGCGCCCTGGGCGGGGGCGAGGCCGCCCGTCTCGGCGCCGAGCAGCGCCTCCACCGCGTCCGGCACGGTGAGGGCGAAGCAGCCGGCGTGGCGCAGCCCCTGGGTGGCGCCGGCGGCATCCCGCGCGCGGCGGGCGGCGGCG